>CAUCOL010000280.1 GCA_958444395.1 uncultured Lachnospiraceae bacterium | reverse complement strand
TGTAAAAGCACGCAGTCATGTGATTCATAAAAGGAAGGGTAAGAAGAATGAAAATAGGCAATAGAGAATTTACTATGGATCAGGGGCATGTATATGTCATGGGAATCCTGAACGTCACACCGGATTCATTTTCGGATGGCGGACGTTATGACAAAAAAGATGCTGCATTATATCATACGGAAGACATGATCCGGCAGGGGGCAGACATTATTGATGTAGGTGGGGAATCGACCAGACCGGGCTATCAGAAGGTGACGGTCGAGGAAGAGATCGAACGTGTAACCTCTGTGATCGAGGCAATCAAGGAGCGGTTTGATACACCGGTATCGATCGATACGTATAAGGCACCGGTCATGAAGGCGGCACTGGATGCAGGTGCTGATATGGCAAACGATATCTGGGGACTCCGCTACGACAAGTTTAATACCGTACAGGGACAGGAGAGTGTCTGGGATACAGGAACTATGGCACATGTGATCGCAGCCAAGAAGGTTCCGGTCTGTGTGATGCATAATCGTCCGGAGGCGGCGTATCAGGATTTTATCCCGGATGTGTTGTCCGATCTGCAGGACAGCGTGGAGATCGGCGTAAAAGCAGGGATTGCTCCGGAGCAGATGATTCTGGATCCGGGGGTAGGCTTTGCCAAAAGCTATGAACAAAATCTGGAGGTGCTCGCACATCTGGATGCCTTTTTAAAATTGGATATGCCGTTACTTCTTGCAACTTCCCGCAAATCTGTGATCGGTCTGACGCTGGATCTTCCGTCTGAAGAGAGAGAAGAGGGAACACTGGTCACATCGGTTCTGGCAGGAATACATGGCTGGAATTTTGTACGTGTACATGATGTGGAGAAGAATGTGCGCGCATTAAAGATGCTTGAAAAGATACAGGAATACAGATAAGGAAAACAGGCTTTTTACCCCAAAGAACATTTGGCAGTGAAAAGCCTGCATATAACAGAAACAAAAATAACACAAAAAAGCCCTTGAATTTTTGGTGAAAATGTGCTATTTTATTCTTCGTAAGAAATTCTTCATATTTGAATCTCTCAACTGAGATAAAGAAGACTGCTTCGTCATAAGAGGATGAAGAGTTGATTCGAGGTGTGGCTAAGTTTGGTATAGCGCTGCGTTCGGGACGCAGAGGTCGCAGGTTCAAATCCTGTCACCTCGATTACACAAGGATTCATAACACTGCGGTGAGAAATCCTTGGCAGGGGCGGGTCATGGAAGATCGAAAGATTTTCCATGACTTTTCTTTTTTTGACTTTTTTCCGAGAAGATGAAGAAAAAGCGAAGAAATTTAGAAGAAAATATGAAAATTGCCCCAAAATTGACGTAAACTTTCCCTATAGTATCTGTGGCAGGGCGCGCAGGAAACAGATAACGACAGTGTTTGAAGAAAGGACAAGAGTATGTCTACGATTTATTTACATGCAGGGACTCCAAAGACAGGTACTACTGCGATTCAGACTTTTTGTGCAGAAAACCGCAAGGTACTTAAGGAGCAGGGAGTATGTTATCCAAATCTCGGCTTTCGTTTTCCGGGGATTGGAGTAAACCGAAATGGTCATTTTCTGGTGCGTAAGGAAACAGATGACCAGAAGAAGAGATTATATGAACAGGAGGATGCAAACCGTCAGAAAGGCTTTGCACGTATCGAAAAGCTGCTGGAGCAGTATCCGAATGTGGTGCTGTCCGATGAACAATATTGGAATAATAAAGAATTAACGACCAAGAAGCTGAAAGAATATAAAGAAATCTTTCATCAGATGGGTGCCGATACGAAGCTGATCGTCTATCTCAGAAGACAGGATCTGCTGATTCAGTCTTACTGGGCGCAGCAGGTGAAAGAAAGCATGACCCTGTCTTTTCAGGAATACATCCAGAGTGGAAAGTATAAATATTTTAAGTTGGATTATTATAAACGCTTAAAGACCTTTGCTGATGCTTTAGGCAAAGAAAATATCATCGTCCGTGTCTACGAGAAACAGCAGTACTATGGCGAGAAACCAAGTATTCTGGCAGACTTTCTGCATATTTTCGGTCTGGAACTGACCGACGAATATAAGGATCCGGAACGTGTTGTAAATACCAGTCTGGAAGGAATGTGTCTGGAACTGAAACGTATCCTGAATCATATGCCGGTCTATAAGACAAAAACGAATTTTTTAGTTGATTATCTGCGGGATGTTCAGGAGGAGCGTGTCGGCAAGACCGGTTATACGAAGAGTAAATATTTCAGCCGGCAGGAACAGGCTGACTTCATGGAGCAGTATGAAGAAGGAAATGCTGCGATCGCCAGAGAATATCTGGGCAGAGAAGATGGCAGATTATTCTATGATCCGGTACTGGCAGAAGATACAGTGGCAACCGAGCATTCTGAGAAAGAAATGATCCTGATCTGTGGAGACATAATCGAAAAGCAGCAAAAGATCATCGAAGAACAGAATCACCAGCTCCGTATGCTGCATGCGGCAGCGCATCCATTCCAAAAGATCAGATCCTGCCTGAGCCGCCGCTGACAGCCGGCAGCATTTTGATCCATTGCAAAGCCTTCCGGCATCTGGCGATGCAGGGGAGGGTTACAATTTAATGAGAGAGTGTATCGGGAGTTTTGCATTTGGTCAAATACCTTGCAAAACTCCCTTGTCTATTGTAAAATGGGAATGATTGAGAATTGAGATATATGGATGAGAAAGGATTCCATGTATAGAATGGAGGATGTTATGTTCAAGATTAATGACAATTATTTAAAATTACCCGGAAGCTATCTGTTTTCTACAATAGCAAAGAAGGTTGCTGCATATTCCGAGTCAAACCCTGAAAAAGAGATCATCAAACTTGGTATTGGTGACGTTACCCTGCCATTGGCACCGGCTGTGATCGACCGTCTGCACAGTGCAGTTGATGAAATGTCCAAGAAAGAGACGTTCAAGGGGTATGCACCGGATCTCGGTTATGAGTTCCTGCGTACGACAATCGTAGAGAATGATTATAAGAGCCGTGGCTGTGACATTGCAGCAGATGAGATCTTCGTCAGTGATGGTGCGAAGAGTGATTCCGGTAATATTGGTGATATTTTTGCACAGGATAACCGTATCGCTGTCTGCGACCCGGTATATCCTGTCTATGTAGATACAAATGCGATG
>CAUCOL010000279.1 GCA_958444395.1 uncultured Lachnospiraceae bacterium | reverse complement strand
CAGGCAGTATACCATCATCATGAGAATTACGATGGGACAGGATATCCACAGGGATTAAAGGGAGAGGCAATTCCGTGGATGTCAAGGATCCTGCGTACCTGTGATGTGTTCTGTGCGCTGACCAGTGACCGGAGCTACCGGCGTGCATTTGACAGCCAGTCGGCGATCCAGATCATGATCGATGAGGTCGCAGACTATGATATGCGGGTCTTTCTGGCATTTCAGAGATTCCTGCACAGTGAGGAATATAAAAATCAGGATCAGCTTCGCACGGTGATCACACCGTTGCAGAAACAGCATCTTGGATTGTTTATAGAGGAAGCGGAATCTATTGACTGATGACGGGTTTCGTTGTATCATTTTCGACAGAAGAAATATCAATAAAGATACGCAATGCAGCAGCATCGCAGAAATGAGGTAAAAAATGGCAGAATCGATGAGAGGCCTGAAGCGTACATGCAGATGTGCCGAATTGGGCGAGAAAAATATAGGACAGGAAGTCACCGTAATGGGATGGGTTCAGAAGAGCCGTAACAAAGGTGGTATTATATTTGTAGATTTAAGAGATCGTTCCGGTATCTTACAGCTGATCTTTGAGGAGGCAGAGGTAGGAACAGAGGGCTTTGAGAAGGCAATGAAGCTGCGTAGCGAGTTTGTAGTAGCTGTGACGGGTGAAGTAACAGCCAGATCCGGTGCGGTAAATGAAAATTTGAAGACCGGTGCGATTGAGGTACGTGCTAAGGCAATCCGTATTCTGTCAGAGGCAATGACACCTCCGTTCCCAATCGAAGAGAACAGCAAGACTAAGGAAGAACTCAGACTGAAATATCGTTATCTGGATCTGCGTCGTCCGGATCTGCAGAGAAATCTGATCATGCGTAGCCAGGTGGCTACATTGACCAGACAGTTTCTGGCGGAGGAAGGTTTCCTGGAGATCGAAACACCGATGCTGCAGAAATCCACCCCGGAGGGAGCCAGAGACTATCTTGTACCAAGCCGTGTTCATCCGGGCAGCTTTTATGCACTTCCACAGTCACCACAGCTGTTTAAGCAGTTGTTGATGTGTTCCGGCTACGATCGTTATTTCCAGCTGGCAAGATGCTTCCGTGATGAGGATCTTCGTGCAGACAGACAGCCGGAGTTCACACAGATCGATATGGAGCTTTCCTTCGTCGATGAAGAGGATGTAATGGATGTCAATGAACGTCTGTTACAGAGACTCTTCAAAGAGGTGCTGGATGTCGATGTACAGCTTCCGATCCAGAGAATGACATGGCAGGAAGCAATGGATCGTTTTGGTTCTGACAAACCGGATCTTCGTTTTGGTATGGAACTTACCGATGTGTCAGAGACCGTGGCAGGCTGTGGCTTTGGCGTATTTACTGGTGCGCTGGAGCAGGGCGGTTCTGTTCGTGGTATCAATGCAAAGGGACAGGGCAGCATGCCACGTAAAAAGATTGACGCACTTGTGAAGTTTGCAAAGGATTTTGGCGCAAAGGGACTGGCTTATCTGTGCATCAATGAGGATGGAACGTACAAATCCTCTTTCGCAAAATTTATGACACCGGAAGAACTGGACGCACTGGTACAGAAGATGCAGGGTGAACCGGGAGATCTGCTTTTATTTGCAGCAGACAAGAATAAAGTCGTATATGATGTACTGGGTAACCTCCGTCTGGAACTTGCAAGACAGCAGGAGCTTTTGGATAAGAATGAATACCGCTTTGTATGGATCACTGAGTTCCCACTGTTAGAGTACTCCGAGGAAGAGGGACGTTATGTGGCAATGCATCATCCGTTTACGATGCCAATGGAAGAGGATCTTCCATTCCTGGAGACAGAGCCTGGCAAAGTGCGTGCAAGAGCTTATGACATCGTGTTGAATGGTACCGAGATCGGTGGTGGTTCGATCCGTATCCATCAGGATGACATCCAGGAAAGAATGTTCGAGGCACTCGGCTTTACGAAGGAAGCAGCGTACGATCAGTTTGGCTTCCTGATGAATGCATTCAAATATGGTGTACCTCCACATGCAGGTCTGGCATATGGACTGGATCGTCTGGTTATGCTGATGGCAAAACAGGACAGCATTCGTGACGTTATCGCCTTTCCGAAGGTAAAGGATGCATCCTGTCTGATGACGGAGGCACCTACACAGGTAGATCCAAAGCAACTGGATGAGCTTGGCATCGAAGTGACACCACAGGAAGAGGAATAAATCCGTGAAGAAAGAAACATATCTGCACAGCATGCAGCTTCTGGCGAAGTGGCCGGGAGCAGCTGCCGTGCAAATGATCATAAAAAGTATTTCGGTGATAACAGCTGCATTTTATGCAGCTGCTGTTCTTTTGACAGCTTATCAGAAGGATATCCGGTGTCTGCGTCTGGTACTTGTGCCGGCGGTCAGCTTTCTGGCGGTATCCTGGTTTCGGGCACGTCTGAGTGCGGTGCGTCCTTACGAAAAATATGCATTTACCCCGCTGGTTCCAAAAGATACCGCCGGCAAATCTTTTCCGAGCCGGCATGTTTTTTCGGGCTTTATCATTGCGATGGCAGTGCTGTCTGTCCATGTGGCAGCCGGAGTGTTCCTGCTGTTTTGCAGCATATTGCTGGCAGTGCTTCGTGTGATGATCGGTGTGCATTTTCCGAAGGATGTGATCGCCGGGATGCTTCTGGGAATCGGAATCGGTCTGTTCGGCTTCTTTATATTTTAGTGCATGGAAAGAATGCACGTCTGTATCAGGTGGAACAAGAGTTGACAAATACACTGAATATTGTAAAATTAGATCGTTAAGAGTTTGAACAGGTTTGTGCCTGCGGTGCGCTGCAGACCTGTTTGAAAGAGAGCCGTCTGTCGGCAAAGAAAAGCATAGCATCGTAGAAATGAGGGAATAACAAAATGGCAGAAATGTACAATCACCATACGGTGGAAAAGAAATGGCAGAAAATCTGGGATGATGAGAAAGCATTTGCTACATCAAACGATTATACGAAACCGAAATTTTACGCATTAGTAGAATTTCCATATCCTTCAGGACAGGGACTGCATGTAGGACATCCACGTCCATATACAGCATTGGATATTGTAGCGCGTAAGAGACGTATGCAGGGATATAATGTATTATATCCAATGGGATGGGATGCATTTGGTCTTCCAA
>CAUCOL010000278.1 GCA_958444395.1 uncultured Lachnospiraceae bacterium | reverse complement strand
AAACACTCCGTGAGGATGCGCATTTCGCGGAAAAGAAATAAATGCTACGCATTCCTCTTCAAGAACAAAGAGAAAATAGTGAAATTATACAATGGATTGCGAAAAAACAGTTTATCTATTGTGAAAAATGTGGTATAATGTAGAGACTAAGTATGAAAAGATTAAATGAATGAACTGTATGTGGAAAAAGAGATTCGCGCAGGGGCAGGAATGACAGATTTGACAGAGAATGGAGAGATGGTTATGGGAAACGAGAGGGAGAAAGATGCACAGTTATATGCCAGCCGCAAGGCATTTCAGATAGCAGCCGAAGAGTCTGGTAATCTTTTTTTTACCTATGATATTAAGAGTCAGTCTATTCTTGTAGATGAGAAGACAGCGCAAGCATTTGGGGTAAGTACGGAGCAGACGGGGATACCGTATGAGGTGGCTAAGACAGGGATTATTTCAGAGGACACGGTAGATGAATATATCCGGATCCATAAGGCGATCCTGGATGGGGCGCATCATGCGAATGGTATTGTGAAGCTGATCCAGACGGATGGGACAGAGTCTGTGCAGGAGTTGAAGCTGCGACTGATCCTGGATGAGCAGGGAGCCTCAACCGGAATCGCAGTCGGAAGCTATCATGATATTACTCATATTTTGAAGGTGCGGAAGGATTCGGCACAGATATACAGAGAGCGGATCAAGATGTTGATGTCCGGGGACAAGAGCCGGATCCATGCATTATATATGGATGTCAGCTGTGACAGACTGATCGCAGTTGTCAGTGAGAATGATATCGGTGACAGAGAGCTGTCCGATAACTGTACGCTGGCGGAATGGCTTTCCAGGAATATTTATCCGTATGTTTTTTATACGGAGGAGCTGGAGAAGATTAAGGAGATTATGGATTGTGACCGGCTGCAGCAGGAATTTATGGATGGAAAGCAGACAATCACCTATCATTGTCGTTATGTGCAGAAGGGACAGTTCTATTTTTATAAGACATCAGTCAATATGATCTGGAATACAGACACAGAGCATCTGGAGGCATACATTGTCTGGGAGAATGATACGTTGGACAGTGTTGATAAGGTGATCAATCACATTTTGTATGAGGAAGATTACAGGACATTGATGGTTATCGATCTGGAACGTGAGATTATGTATCTTCGCTTTAATCATTTTGAAAAGTCTCTTTTGAAGCAGCGAAGAGATCTGGCGTATTATGAGGCACTGGAAAAGTTTAAAGAGATGCGTGTACATCCAAAGGATCATAAGAAGCTGGAACGCTATATGAATCTGGAGAATATTGCAGAGAATATGAAGCTGACCGGGCATCATTCTTTTACGCTGCATGATATAGACGGACGCGCCGAGCGGTACACATTTTACTGGTTTGATCAGAAGCATCATGTGACACTGCTGGTGATCGATGACATGACGAGAGAACTGGAGAAGGATGCACTGACCGGTTATCCAAACCGCATCGGCTTTCATCATCTGGCGGAGCGGATCCTGGCGCAGGGAGAGGAAAAGCTGGCGATCCTTTATATGAATATTAGTGATTTTAAGGCGATCAATGATCTGGTCGGGTACGAAGAGGGCGATACGATCATCTGTGAAGCGATTGACAATCTGCAGAACTCCTTTTTATATCCACTGGTGGTAGCACGTATGGAGGCAGACCGTTTTGTATTGCTGGTAAAGCAGGAGAATCTGCATCTGGATCGCCTGACACAATTGCTGCATTCTACCTATAATAATGGGCGTGTAAAGCTGGATATTTACGGACGCTGCGGCATTTATTACATACCGGAGCATAGCAGCCTGAGCATTTCTGAGATGTGTGACCGTGCGAAGCTGACGAAGAAGTTTATTACGAACCGCTATGTACAGCCATATGCGATCTATAATGAACGGATGGGACAGGAATACGAGAAGCAGAGTATTGCAATGTTGAATCTGGAGAGTGCGATCCATAATCATGAGTTTTCGGTTTATTATCAGCCGATTTATGATGCACAGACAGAGAAGATTGTATCGGCGGAGGCACTGGTACGCTGGGAGTCTAAGGAGCATGGGATTATTTATCCGAATTTCTTCATCCCGGCATTGGAGAACAGCGGTCACATTACGAAGCTCGATGCATTTGTCAACCGGAGTGTACATGATTTTCTGGCGAAACGTTACCAGGAGCATAAGAAGATCCTACCGATCGCGATCAATCTGTCCCGTATGGATCTGATGGATAAGGAGATCATGAGTGCGATCCGTGAGGACATTCGGAATACAGATCTGCCAAAGGATATTTACCGCTATGAGATTACCGAGTCTGCCTATACAGAGATTACGGATGTTGGCAATCTGTTCCTGGCAGAGCTGCGGGAGAATGGTGGACAGATTCTTTTGGACGATTTTGGAAGCGGACTTTCTTCCTTTAATACGGTCAGCGACTATGGATTTGATATTTTGAAGCTGGATATGGGCTTTGTACGCAAGATCAATCAGAGCGAAAAGGTCAACCATATCATCAGCAGCATGATCGACATGGCGCACCGATTGAAGATGCGTGTGGTAGCAGAAGGCGTAGAGACAAAGGAACATGTCGATTTTCTGCGAAAGAATCACTGTGATTATCTGCAGGGCTATTATTTCTCCAAGCCGATTCCGGTCGAAGCGTTTGAAAAGCTGTTGGATACCTCTTTATAATGGGGTCAGCTGCCAGAAAATGGCATCGCCCAAAAGATGGTTTTGAGAAAAGTTCTCAATAGTCCGGTTGTATAAAAATATATATGATGATACGATAAGCAACGGTTAGTTAAGACTACCGTTGCTTTTATTACTTTTACGGAATAGGAAATTGCTTACAACACAGAGTGAATCCAACGAGAATTACGAAGCGATTCCTGGAGGGCAAAACGCTGGTTGTACCCTATTGATAAGCAAAATTCAAAATGATGGATTGAGAAAGAGATGAGGATACATATAGGAAAAGAAAACGAATGCGGCGATACAGTGCCTGTATCTGCGGTTTGTCCGTGTTGCTGTTACTCAGTGGCTGTCAGACGGAGAAGAATACAGATAGCACGAAAAGTGAGACATCTGTCCGTCAGGACGAGGCGTCGGAGACGAGAGATATCTTCGCGATGGATTCCTTTGATGCCATATTGGTAGGGGG
>CAUCOL010000277.1 GCA_958444395.1 uncultured Lachnospiraceae bacterium | reverse complement strand
GTAAGGATTCCCTTTCAGGAATCAATGGAGTATTACGTCCGGGAATCGTTCACCGCATTGATCAGGATACGACCGGGGCAATTGTTGTCTGTAAGAATGATTATGCACATCGTTTTATTGCGGAACAGTTGAAGGAGCATTCAATCACCCGGACTTATCATGCAATCGTGCACAATGCCATTAATGAGCCGGAGGGAACGGTAGAAGGAGCGATCGGGCGTCATCCGACTGATCGAAAAAAGATGGCGATGCATGTAAAGAACGGCAAAGAGGCAGTGACACATTATAAGGTATTAGATCCATTAAATCGGAAATATACCTATATAGCCTGCAATCTGGAGACAGGAAGGACCCATCAGATCCGTGTACATATGGCGAGTATTGGGCACCCGATCCTGGGTGACACGGTTTACGGACCATCCAAATGTCCGTTTCATCTGACGGGTCAGACACTGCATGCCAAGACACTGGGATTTATTCATCCTACGACCAAGAAATATGTAGAATTTGATGCTCCATTGCCGGAGTACTTTCAAAAGCTGCTGCGTATCTTAAAAGAGGATTAACTACACAGCAGAGCAAGAAACGGTGTGGTTTGATATAATGTGCGTTATACACCTGTAGAATAATTTTTGAAACGAAAATAAAATTATTCTACAGGTGTATTGCGTTATTTGTTGTACAATATGTTTTAAAAAGAATTGAAAATTTGAATATAATGCACATTGACGTTTCTATACTAGACGAGTAGAATAAAAACAGATTGTTTGCAACGTGTTACGATACGTGTGTAGAATGACGGTTCTATTATTGTATCGACTATTGACTTGGCGCATAGCGTCTGCAGAATGGAGACTTAATTTATATGAAAGAGATACGTTTACATGAAGGCGAATTAAATGTTATGGAGCTTCTGTGGTCTAATAAGGAGCTGGCTGCCAAAGATATTTCAAAGATCATTAAGGAATATATAGGCTGGGAAAAAAACACAACCTATACAGTGATCAAACGTCTGATAGATAAAGGTGCTGTTACTAGAGAGGATCCGGGATTTATCTGTCGTGCCAATGTTGCAAAGAAACAGATCCAGGAGATCGAAACACAGGCTTTGCTTGACCAGATGTATAATGGTTCACTGAGTAATTTTATTACCAGTTATCTTGCAAATCAGAAATTATCCGGTACAGAAATTATCGAATTAGAACGGATCATTTCACGAAGCGGCAGATAGGAGTGTTATCTGCCATAAATCACTCTCTTGGATAAACTCCAGTTTTTCAAATAGAGTATTGCCAAAACAGCCACTTTTCTGTATAATATAGAAAAAGGCATCATTATTCCTAAGAAGTATGTCAGATGATGCACATTGGGTTATAATATCATTTTTCCGGATGCCATGTTATTACTCCGGATGGCAAAGAATTATACGGGAGGATCATTCTTTTATGGGAACATCAAAGGTTCAGACTTACTCACAGCAGACAAGTCATGATAATACAAAGAAGCTGCGTGAACTTCTTAAGACAATGCCTGGTTTTTGCCAGGATTTTTTTCGCGGGATTGAACCGACGACAACTGCCAAAACAAGGATTGGCTATGGATACGATATACGGACATTTTTTCGTTTTCTTCTGACGCAGAATCCCTGCTTTAAGGATGCTGCCATGACGGATATCACATTGCAGGATCTGGATCAGTTAGAGCCGGTAGATATTGAGGAATACCTGGAATATCTGAAATACTATACCTTTGAGGATCAGATATTTACCAATGATGAACGGGGCATTCACCGTAAATTTGCTTCTTTGCGGAGTTTTTATGCTTATTATCAGAAACGGCGTCAGTTAAAGAATAATCCGACGGTGGTCGTAGATATGCCAAAGCTGCACAGCCGTGAGATCATTCGTCTGGATGACGATGAGGTACAGGAGCTTCTGGATCTGGTAGAACATGGCGGGGATCAGCTCTCCGGCATGAAAAAAGTATATTATGAGAAGAATAAGCAGCGAAATATTGATCTTTACTTTATTCCTCGGGACAGGCATCCGTGTATCAGAATGTGTCGGACTGGATGTTGAAGATGTCGATTTTAAGAATCAGAGGATCCGTGTGATCCGAAAAGGCGGTAAAGAGGAATATATTTATTTTGGCGAAGAGGTAGCGGACGCCCTGGAACAGTATATTGAGAACAGCCGCGCACAGATCAGGCCCGCACAGGGACAAGAGCATGCACTCTTCTACTCGATCCAGCGTCGACGGATCAGTGTTCAGGCGGTTGAGAATCTGGTGAAGGATTTTACGTCGCAGATCACGACGTTTAAGCATATTACGCCACATAAGCTGCGCAGTACCTATGGTACGACGCTTTACCGGGAGACCGGGGATATTTATCTGGTCGCTGAGGTGCTCGGACATAACGACGTGAATACGACCAGAAAGCATTATGCGGCTTTGGATGATGATAAAAAAAGGAGTGCTGCAGATGCTGTAACACTCCATAAAAGAAAATAATACAGATAATTATAGAAAAATCAGATTGTACCGGATATTGTTAAGGTTGCAACTCCCGGATTAACAACCCAGACCCCTGTCTGCGTATCCTGAACATAAGATGCAGCCGGTACTGTAATCTGTCCAGGGACAGTGGAAAATAATCCGGTGGCTGTATCATATGTGTAATTTGTTATTTCTGCCCATGTTTCTGCATTATAGGTGACCGTCAGATTGGACAATATTGGATCAAACGTATCTGTTATAACAGCGTTAAGATCTTGGTTCGCAGGAGTATTTCCCATATTCTGAATTAAGAAAGTGTAAGTCAATGTGCCGTTTTCAGTAACAGGAACCGGGCTGACTGATTTTGTTATTGTGAGCTGTGGTGCACTGTCTGCCTGGATTGTTTCAGTGGCTTTGATCTGTGTTATGCCTCCACCGTTTATCACTGCTGTATTAGTAATGGTGGAATTTACTTCCAAAGGAGCATACGCATTGGTAATTGTTTCATAGATCAAAGTAATATTTCCACCTGCCGGAATACTAAGACCTGTGATGTTTAATGGTTCCGCTGTTACAATGTTCGGTTGGGACTGTAATATACCATTGCTGTAATATTTCAACGTACCCTCTCTATAAGTCAGGGGCGTGTGCATTTCTGTATCAGATAAATA
>CAUCOL010000276.1 GCA_958444395.1 uncultured Lachnospiraceae bacterium | reverse complement strand
GACGGCGAGAGCGGTTTCCTGGTATCTTTCGGTGGACTGTTTGGTAACCGGATCCATAAGGGAGAAGAATTTCTTCCGGTGCTGAAGTCGGAGGAAGAGTTATTCCGTGTGACGGATGCAGCGATTCAGTTTTTCGATGATTATGCCAAACCAAGTGAGCGTTTCCAGTTCACGATCGAGCGGGTTGGCATCGACAAATTTAAAGAGGCGTTACTGGCAGCATATAATGCATAGCCGGCAGGGCGCAGAAAGGTTAGGTTAGATATGGCAGATTTTCAGATTGATGAGAGAGTGGATATTACAGATGTTGTCTGCCCGATGACATTTGTAAAGGCAAAAGTAGCAATGGAAGAGATTGAGGTAGGTCAGGTACTGGCAGTGACCATGAATGATGGAGAGCCTGTACAGAATGTACCGAGAAGTTTTAAAGAAGAAGGGCAGCAGATCCTGAAACTGATCGATAATGAAAATGGGACCTATGACCTGATCGTCAAGAAAGTCGAAGAATAGGAGAAATGGTATGGCAAAAAGAGTAAGTGGTGATGCATTCAAAGCAGAAGTACTGGATGCCGGTCTGCCGGTACTCGTAGAATTTTATTCCGACAGCTGCATTCCATGCAAACAGCTGTCACCGATCTTAGGCGGCATTGAGGACGACTACGAGGACAGACTGAAGGTTGTGAAGGTCAATGTAAACTTTGATGCAGAACTTGCACAGGAATATAAAGTAGCTGCATCTCCGACGATCCTTTTCTTTAGGGAAGGACAGGAAGTAGAGCGTATCCGTGGACTGGTCAAGAGACCGGCGTTAGAAGAAGCTGTAACAAAAATAATTGGTTAAAGGGTTGCCGGATGGTAACGGAAATGGAGGAATTATGTTAGTAACTGTAGCAGGAGAGAAGAAAGAGATTGAAGAAGGAACAACGGTTGCAAAACTGATCGAGGATGAAAAGGTAGAGAATCCGGATTATGTTACGGTCACGATTAACGATGAATTCGTAGAGAGCGAAGATTTCGCAACCACACAGATCAAAGAAAATGATACAGTAGAATTTCTGTATTTCATGGGAGGAGGCGCTTTTTAATGGCATTTACAAATGAACAGATGGAACGTTACTCACGCCATATCATTCTGCAGGAAGTTGGTGTGAAGGGACAGAAGAAGCTGTTAAACGGTAAAGTCCTGATCATCGGAGCAGGCGGACTGGGTGCTCCTGCCGCTATGTATCTGGCAGCAGCCGGTGTAGGTACGATCGGTATCGTAGATGCGGATGAAGTGGATCTGTCCAATCTGCAGAGACAGATCATTCATGGTACGGCAGATGTAGGCAAAGCAAAGGTAAAATCTGCCAAAGAAACAATGAATGCAATGAACCCGGATGTAACAGTCAATACATACCGAGAGTTTGTTACTTCGGAGAACATCATGGATCTGATCAAGGATTATGATTTCATCATCGATGGAACCGATAACTTCCCTGCGAAGTTCCTGATCAACGATGCCTGTGTAATGGCAAAGAAACCGTTTTCTCATGCCGGTATCATCCGTTTCAAGGGTCAGCTCATGACCTATGTTCCGGGAGAAGGACCATGCTACCGCTGTGTATTTAAGAATCCACCGCCAAAGGATGCAGTACCAACCTGCAAGCAGGCTGGTGTTATCGGTGCAATGGGCGGCGTGATCGGCAGCCTGCAGGCTATGGAAGCGATCAAATATCTGATCGGTGTCGGTGATCTGCTGACCGGTAAACTGCTGACGTATGATGCACTGAAAATGGAGTTCCATACAGTGAAGCTGCCAAAGGCAAATGGAGGCTGTGCAGTCTGCGGAGATCATCCGACGATCACAGAGCTGATCGATTATGAGCAGGCAGAGTGTGACGGTAAATAGTCAAATCGCTTGATATGGAGGGCGTTCCTATGTTATATATATCAAAAGAAGATTATGAAAAGATGCTGGCGCATTGTCAACAGGGATTGCCAAATGAGGCATGTGGTCTGATCGGTGGAACGAAGGAAGCGGACGGAAAGCATATCCGTAAGGTTTATCTTCTGACGAACATGGATCAGAGCAATGAACATTTCTCGATGGATCCGAAGGAGCAGCTGGCGGCTGTGAAAGACATGCGGGCAAACGGATATCAGCTTCTGGGCAATTTTCATTCTCATCCGGAGTCACCATCCAGACCATCGGAGGAGGATAAGAGACTGGCATATGATTCCAGGGTAAATTATCTGATCCTTTCACTGATGGAGCCGGAGCATCCGGTACTCAATGCATTTATCATTGATGAGGAGAAAAATGTTTCTAAGGAAGAGCTGGTTATCGGTTAGTACAATATAAAGGAAAGAAGACAGGTCTTAGGGCGGGTACCTCGTTGGAGTGGTACCGATGCAGCAGGACCGGTCGTTTGGAAATGAGAATTTATATGGGGAAGAAGGCAAAAACTGCCTTCTTCCTAATTGTGTTTGTAAGGTTATAACCGGTATGCGGGGAGATGACAGGATTGCAGCAGTAATCTGCAGATACAGAGGATCTGCTTTTGGATTGATCGCAGAAAGAATATGGAAAGGCATGGTTAGAGCAATGGATTGCATGAGTTTGAGTCATAAGATGGCGGATACAAAGGTGCGGGAGCAGTTCGCACTGAATGATGCGCAACAGGAAGCGTTTCTGACGGCAGTGCGGGAGAATGCTGCTTTGGAGGGATGCGTTCTGCTGATGACCTGCAACCGGTGTGAGATCTATTATGAAGGTGAGCCTGCAGCCGGAGGACATGCCATAGAGCAGATATTTATGCAGATAAAGTCGATAGATACAGAGACACTGCGCAGCCGCATGATGCGCTATGAAGGACGTGGTGCGTTGGTGCATTTATACCAGGTAGTATGTGGGCTGGATTCAGCCGTTTTGGGAGAGGTGGAGATCATTCGCCAGGTGCGTCAGGCATATGGCAGATCGGCTGCCGGGGGATTGACCGGCGCCCGGTTAAATATTATCTTTCAGAGTGCTCTGCAGTTTGCAAAGGAGATAGCGGATCAGTCACTCCTGACGAAGCTGCCGGTGTCGGTGGGAACGCTGACCACCGGAGCTGCCCTTTCTTTCTGCGAAAAGATCAGTGTACCACATATCCTGCTGGTCGGCGCAGCGGGTGAAATGGGATCGATCGTCCGGCGGGATCTGCTGGATGCGGACG
>CAUCOL010000275.1 GCA_958444395.1 uncultured Lachnospiraceae bacterium | reverse complement strand
GCCCCAATGGACTTTGATGTGCTTTTTAGTGCGTGTACCAGGATCGCATAATCCGCCCAGTCCTTTTTCTCATATGCATCCTGTATCTCTGTACGTTTGTCTGCGTCCAGATACATCTCATACATTTCTTTCAGAAACTCTTCATCCCCGCCACAATACATTAATGCGGTCTCTTTATCCATGTTTACTGCCATTACATCCTCCTTTTCGTATGTTACTGCCTGTTTTTTTGGTGTTACCTTATCAAAATCCCGGTTACTGCAATACTGTCTGTTCCATGCATCTGTATCGGACTAGCTGATAATGCCATGCAGGATCTCCAGAAAGACTGCAGGCAGAAATGGTTTCGTAATATAATCTTCCACTCCCATCTGCCGCGCCTTTTCAATCACCTCATAATCCTTCGTTGCCGTGATGAAAGCAACCGGTATCTCCGTAAAGGTACGAATCTGTGTCAATGTCTCAAATCCGTCCATCTGTGGCATTTCAAGATCGAGCAGTACCAGATCCATCCGCTGATGCTGTAGCAGTTCGATTGCTTCCTGCCCACTCTGCGCTGTGTATATCTCGTACATCGGCTCTTCCCGGCAGATTCTTTGTACCATACGGATATTCATCTGCTCGTCATCGGCTACCAAGATCCGTTTCTTTAATTCATCCGTCTGCTTCATCTGATAAGCCGTGTCCTCATCGATCATCTGCAGCATAATATCGGCTACCTGTGGATCAAACTGTGTTCCCTTTCCTTTCTCGATCTCACTGCGTACTACCTCCTGCGGCAGTGCATTTCGATAACTACGGTTTGATGCCATTGCATCGTAACTGTCCGCCACTGCTATGATCCTTGCATATTCCGGTATATTTTCCCCCTTTAAACCGCTTGGATAGCCCTTTCCATCATAACGTTCATGATGATACTTGGCACCCTCTGCCAGATTCTTTAATTTTTTGATTCCTTTTAATATATGATATCCTGTCACCGTATGCAGTTTGATCATCGAGAACTCCTGCTCATCCAGCTTGCCCGGTTTATTAATGATCGTATCCGGTATACGGATCTTACCCATATCGTGCAGCAGACCGATCTTATAGATCTCCTCCTGTTCATCCAGGCTCTTTCCCATACGTCTGGCAAGTTCACGGCTGTACTTTGCAACACGCACGGAATGTCCCTTTGTATATTTGTCCTTTGCATCAATCGTCTTTGCCAATACCTGCAGCATCGTATCGTTGATCTCCTGCAGTTCAGAATTGCTCGCATCCAACTGATCCAGTGTGTGCTCTGTCCGGCGCATCGACATCGTACAAAATATCACAACGACCAGATACACCAGCAGACTTAATGCCACATCATACAGCTGTAAACGGCGTATGCTCCGGTACAACCCCTCGTTATTTACGACCATGACCACGTACCATTCTTTCATGATACAGGTAGAAAATACTGTGCATTTTCGATCATTCAATCTGATCTGAAAAGACTTCTCCGGCTGTCCTTTCACTTTTTCATATACCGGCTTCATTGTATTCTTCGCATAATTCTGTCCTACTTCTTTCTTATCCGAATGCGTGATCACCTGACCGGTCTTATCGCAGATAAACCCATAGCCCTGCCCATTTAACTGAATCTTCTCTGTATTTTCCTGCAGATTAGATAAACTGACATCCAATGAAATAACACTTTTCTTATCATACAAAAGCTGGCTGACCGAAATCATCACATCCCCTGTCTGCGCATCCAGATACGGCTGCACGATCGCCGGCTTCCCTTTCGCCTGCATTGCTGCCGTGTACCATTCCCTCTCCTGCGCCACATAGCCTTCTTCCGGTGTCCATCCGATCCCATCCAGATATTCCCCGTTGATCCAGCCATAGATACCGGTGAAATTATCATCTACATCTTCCCTGTAATACTTTGATTCATCGGTCAGAAAATCCAATATCTCCTCTCCGCTGCGATTCTGACGCATCATGTACTCTACCGTGATCGCCGTCACCTCTACCGCATCCATTGCTCGGGACATATAGGCATCCATCTGTTCTTTCTGCTGTTCCAGCGCACTGGCACCCAACGCCCTGGTATCTTTCACAGCCTTCTTATAAAATGCCGAAATCGTGCAGACCGATAGCACGGCAATCGCTGCAAAGCTGACAAGCAATGTAGTTATATACTGTCTCCTGCTTATGTCTTTCATTTTTTCCTCCGTTTGCTAAAAAACTTCTCCTCATGTACCTTCTTTGAATCTAACTATCTGATATCCTCTCTGTAAGGTGTATTCCCTTCTGCTCTCTGTTCACCTTACAACTACATTTCTATACTATCATACCGAAAATGTTTACGCAATTCTGTTTTTTTACGTTTGCCTTGTTTTCACAAATCCACTATACTGTAAGCATATTTACGCAAATATCCGCTTCCGGCTTCTCTCTCAGAGGATCGAGGAATAGGGAAAATATATAATAGAAATGAGGATAGTGTATTCAATGATTCGAAGAGAAGATATGTTAGAACTAACCAGACGCATGACATTGAAACGAAACTGTTTTGGCAGAATGGCAGGAGCTTATATGTCACCGGACGGTCTGATCGACGATACATTTAATATACATTTTGGAAGTCTGACGGCACCGGAACAGCAGGTCAATCTTGCTCTTGCCAAGACGGTTCCTTTCGCCAGAACAAATGAAGACCTGACGGATTTTCGTTTTACAAAGGATCATCCGGAGGCAATGGATTTTCGCAGACTGTTGCTGGCGGTCAACCAGAGCGAATTAAAAAATGATGCTCTGCTTTATACCTTATATGAATATATCGGTGCCCGTTTTCAACCGGGATACCCCTATGGCATCTATGTATTTCACGGTATCTATGATATTCCGCTAAAAGGCACGGATAAGGCATACCAGTGGGAATCCGAAGAAGTCTATTCTTTTCTGATCTGTGTAATCTGTCCTGTCAATGATGACTATGAGGCAGGCGAGGTACATAGCGGTTTTCTTTTTCCTGCTTTTACCGATCGCAGCAGCGATCCGTGGAGAATGGCATTGTACCGTCCGACCGGTACAGCCTGAAGCCTCTCTAGGTAGTCAAGAAGCTATTTGGCTTGGTAACGAATTGTATGAATAAAAAGACAAAACCAGTGATGGCAGTTAAGACCCTGACATCCGGGCATGCAGCAAATGAAATATCTTTCTGATTTTGCCG
>CAUCOL010000274.1 GCA_958444395.1 uncultured Lachnospiraceae bacterium | reverse complement strand
CATCGATGGCATCTGGTGTTCTATGGCCGCCGCCGAGCTGCTGACACTGGGTGTGACACTGACCTGCCTGATCACACAGCGTAAGAAATACCACTACGCCTGACCATAACAGACAGACAAAAGATCCCATAACACATTTTTCCATTCTGTGTTATGGGATCTTTTATATACTAAAACTTCCAACACCCCTGAAGGCAGTGTTGGGAGTTTCAGTTCCTTATATACTTCAAAATGCTAATCCTACAATATCTTTTCTTCGTAGTCTTCTACCGGCATCGGCTTCGCATATAGGAAGCCCTGGATATAATCACAGCCGATCGACTTAATAAATTCACTCTGCCACTGTGTCTCGACCCCTTCCATAATAACCGGGATCTGAATCTCCTTCGCCATCTCTACTGCGTATTTTAATACCATCTGGCTGCGTTTATCGCTCTCGATGGATTCTAAGAATTTGCGATCCAGCTTCAGATAATTAAAGTTAATCTCCACCAACGCATTCAGAGAAGAATAGCCGCTTCCAAAATCATCCATCATAATCTTAAATCCAATCTTCTGTAGCTGCTTCAAAGACTTCTGCATCTCCTCCGGGTCCTCCATATAGGCTGATTCGGTCAGTTCCAGATTTAATAATTCGATCGGTATCTGATATTTCCGGATCAGTTCCTCCAGATAAGGGATCGTCTCCGGGTTATACATGCTGACACGGGACATATTTACAGACACCGGCTGTACCTGTTTTCCCTGCTGCAGCCATGTATGGATCTGTGCACACGCCGTTTCCCAGACATACTGATCCAGTGCCGTGATCAGACCATTTTTCTCAAACAAAGGAATAAACTGACCCGGCATGATCAGTCCCAGCTGCGGATGCTTCCAGCGCACCAGTGCCTCTGCACCATCCGGTTTACCGGTGATCGTATTAAACTTTGGCTGGAGATACAGTACGAACTGCTTCTCTTCCAGTGCCTGTGTCATATCTGCTGCGATCCGCAGCTCCCACTGCATCCGGGATTCCATATCCTCTGTATAATAGCTTACCCTGTTTAACTGCTTATTGAGCATTGTCTTTCCGGCTTCCATCGCACGGTTAAACATGGATTCCACAGACAGCTCTGTCCCTGCCTTGCAAAGATAGATTCCGGAGGCTCCTGCCACCTGAAAGTCCTGGCGGTACGCAACCAGTTTTTTATGAATATAATCTTTACTCCATTCTACGATACCATCCCGCATCGGAAAACACATAAAGAAAACATCACTCTCGATCCGTCCATAGACACCACAGTCATGCCTGCACCGAAGCTCCCGCAGCATATCCGCAATATAGATCAACAGCCGGTCTCCCTCTGCCTCTCCAAAGAATGAATTGTACCTGCGGAATCGCTGTATATCAAAATGCACGATCGCAAACTGCTTATCCGGATTCTCCTGCATCATTTTTTCACTCTCTGCAAATGCCTTATGCCGGTTATAGATCCCGGTCAATGCATCATGCTCCGCATCATATACCGCCTTATCTAACAGCTCCTGCATTTCCTTCGTACAGTTCTGGATGCTGACATAAAGCACATCCTTCCCATCCATCTGTCCGATCCATTTTGCGCA
Organism: uncultured Lachnospiraceae bacterium; assembly: GCA_958444395.1. Taxonomy (GTDB): domain Bacteria; phylum Bacillota; class Clostridia; order Lachnospirales; family Lachnospiraceae; genus Jutongia. The sequence goes on along the minus strand of CAUCOL010000274.1, from coordinate 1,603 downwards.
ATAAATAACCCAGACAAGCCTGCCGTCGCGTGTCATGACGCGAAAGGTATGCTGAAAAGGCGTCTTTCCTTTATAACTGTCACGAAGTTCTTTTTTTAATTCTTCTTTATCCGGTTCGTATACGGCTCTGTATATATCCTCCGAAAATACCTTTTGCACCTCTTCCAGAGAATAACCAAGCTCCCACGCATTTGCCTCTGAGCAGGCAATCAGTTCAATCTGATCTCCCTGTCCCGCCAGAACGATTCCTCCGGCAGGACTGGTCTGGATCAGCATATTTACTATTTCTTTCGTTACTTTCATGCTTTTATCTCCGTTTCACACACCAAAGGCTGACATAACCTCCCTCGCAATGTCAGCCCTACTTTTTATTTAAAATTATTTCGTAACTGTTCATCACTAAATAGTTACCTTGTGTTCATTCCACTTTTTTCCATGATAACATTGGTCCACCAGAAATGCAATACGTCTATTTAACCATTAAATATCATATAGCGAGCCCTGCTGCCACATGCCGTCACTAATTCTTCCACTGCACATGACTCCCCTGATCATCCTTTGTGACCAGAAGCTGATCTTCTATCTCCTGTTTCAGTTCGGTCACATGGGAAATAAGTCCGATCAGGCGGGAGCCTGCTGCCATCTGCTGCAGCACACGTACTGCCTGATTCCGTGAATGCTCATCCAGTGCGCCAAAGCCCTCATCAATAAAAAGCATCCCCAGATTGACCGATGCAGACTGCTCCTGGATCTGATCTGCCATCCCCAGTGCCAGTGACAGGGCAGCGATAAAGGATTCTCCACCGGAAAGTGTCCGCACCTCCCGCTCCTTTCCGGTCACCACCGAGTACACCATCAGATCCAGCCCTCTGTTCTTGCCGCTGCCCGCCATCTCATCACTGACCATCCGCAGTTCAAACTGACCGGCAGACATGTCGCGAAATCTCTGATTCGCCGCATATAAGATCCGTTCCAGATAATATCGCTGTACATAAGTCTCCAGATCCATCCGGCTTCCGGATACATTGCCGGATAACCGTCTGTACAGCATATCCAGACGGCTGTGCTCTTCCAGTACCTGCTGCCTCTGTTCCATTTTGGGCGCGATCGCATCATATGCTCTTTGGTTGATCTGGTATATTTCCTGACACTGACGTAACTGTTCTTCCTGTTCCGAACGTTTCTGCTCTGCCTCTTTCAGCTCCTGCTGCAGTTCCTCCAGGACAGGCTTTGCACTGTCGCCGATGGCATTCTGCGCCGCTTCATACAGCTTCTGTGCCGCTGTCTTCTTCTGTGCGAAGGCTTCTGTATCTGCCCGCAATTCTTCGATCTCAGCTTTCGTATGGTCATCGGTGAGCCGCTTCCATTCTGCCTCTATGGAATCATACTCCCGCAGTATCTTCTCATAGTTTTCGTTCTGCTGGGCACAGACCTGCTTCTGCTCCGGCAGTTCCTGCTTATATTTCTGTATCAATGTATCCGCCTGACTGTATGCTTCCTCTGTCTTTTTCACGATGCGAACTGCCTGCCCCAGCTCCTCCTGCCGTTTTCTCTTCGCCACCTCAGCACCATCCCATGCCTCCTGCGCCTCCTTCCGGGTCGG
>CAUCOL010000273.1 GCA_958444395.1 uncultured Lachnospiraceae bacterium | reverse complement strand
GTAGGATTGTGGGAGTGCGTAGCACGGAGCAATCCGTAGGCATCAAAGTCGGGGGTATTTTTATGCCAGATTCAGCTTGACGTATCTGCAAAATTGTATTATAGTTTCTCGTTGCTTTGGAAAAATAGCAGGAGGAAATGGCAGTATGACAATTTATCAGGAACTACAGCTTAGTTCGGTTGGGTCGAAGCAACTGATCCGGGCAACAGAAGATAAGAAGGAAAAAAGAAGACATATTCTGATCTATAATTTTAAGGTATATCTGGTCATGGCTTTTTGCGTGGCAGTGGTATCATTGTACAGTAGTCTGACGGGAAAAGATAACAGTGTAGTAGGAGTTACAGTCCTGTTAGCTGTGCTTGTACTGCGACAGGCAGATTTTGGAATACGGACTACACATGGTCTTGGATCGATCCTGGGAATCTTTACGATCCTGATGACAGGACCGAGGATCAGCAATCTGGTTTCTCCGGTTCCTGCATTTTTTATTAATGTAATCTGCATCTTACTTTTGATGATCCTTGGATGTCATAATGTGATCATGTATAATCATTCTACTTTTGTACTGGGGTATCTTCTGCTCCAGGGATATGACGTAACAGGCAAGATGTATGTCCGCAGAGTGGAAGGGCTGTTGGTCGGAATGATTCTCTGTATGATCATATTTTATAAAAATCAGAAGAACAGACCATATCGCAGGACATTCCTTGATCTGTTCAGGGAGTTTGATGTCCATTCCGCAAGAAGCAGATGGTATATCCGGCTGGCATTGATCGCTTCCAGTGCAATGCTGTTTATGTCGCTGGCAGGCTTGCCCAGGGCAATGTGGGCGGGAATCGCCTGTATGTCGGTATGTCTTCCATTCCCGGAGGACGGGCTGGAGAGAGCCGGAAAAAGAGCTGCATTTAATATAGTAGGATGTCTGTTATTTGCCGGACTGTATCTGCTGCTTCCCCAATCATTTTATCCATATATCGGAATGATCGGAGGAATCGGAGTAGGATATTCTGCGGGGTACGCATGGCAGACTGCATTTAACACATTTGGTGCATTGTCGATCGCTTCAGGACTTTTCGGGATGCCGTATGCGGTGGCACTCAGGATCGGAGCAAATGTATTCAGTGCAGTGTATACAGTGGTATGCAGTAAAGGTTTGGGGCTTGCTTTTACAGCCATATCAGCTTATACTGGTTCCACAGAGACTGAATGAAATGAATGGAGGATTTGTAAATGCCAGATACAGGAACAAATGAGAACACACTGACAGGACGTAATGTCGGAAAGACATGCCGTACTCATTACCGGGGAACTTTTAATGACGGAACGCAGTTTGATTCTTCTTATGACCGTGGAGAGCCACTGGAATTTGTCTGTGGAGCAGGTCAGATGATTAAAGGATTTGATGCGGCTGTAGCGGATATGGAAGTGGGACAGATTGTCGATATTCATCTGATGCCGGAAGAAGCTTATGGTATGCCGGATCCGGAGGCAATTTTTACACTTGAGATCGCACAGCTTCCGGGATCAGAGAATCTGGAAGTTGGACAGCAGGTTTATCTTTCTAATCAGTACGGACAGCCATTTCCGGTAAAAGTACTGGAAAAAGAAGAGAAGACGATCACTTTTGATGCGAACCATGAGATGGCAGGCAAGGAGCTTAACTTTAAGATTGAACTTGTAGAAGTGAAATAAAAAGTGGATAACTTTAGAGAAAAGTGAAAAAGAGACCGTTTCCGGTGGATGAATGTGGAAAAATCCGAACACCGGAGAAGGTCTTTTTTTGTGTATTGAAAATTAAATCAGGAAATGCTATAGTTTAATAAATAGAAAATATAGTTTAAAAATTATGATTTAAAGAAAGGAAAAGGAAGCGTGTCATTCAGTGAAGAGAAGAGAAAAGCGATACAATTATATATGTTAGAAAAAATCCGTATGGATGATACACTTTTTCTGAAAAAGACAGCAGAAGTATTTTCTATTTCAGAGACATCTGTACGGCGTTATGTAAAGATGTGCATAGATAAAAAGTTGATTGAAGTATCAAATAAAAATCAGTGTGGTTATCGACTTGTAACTTATGAGAAAAAATGGAGTGTCAGTAATGATGGAACTTTAGAAGAGGATCAAATCTTTTACGCAGAGATTTTACCGGAACTGAAGGAAATTTCGAAAAATGCAAAAGATATATGGGCATATACATTTGCTGAAATCATGAATAATGCTATCGAGCATTCAGGAGCAGAAAAGATCAGTTATGCAGTAAAGAGAGATTGCCTGTATACAGAGATTTCTATTGTAGATGATGGGATTGGAGTTTTTAAGAATATACAGAAGTATCTCTTAGCTCATGGGATAAAAAATGTCAGTACAGAACAGGCAGTTCTTGAATTATATAAAGGAAAGCTTACGACAAATTTAAAAGAACATTCAGGAGAAGGCATCTTTTTTTCATCAAGGATGTTGACAGAGTTTGCAATATTATCAGATCATGCGATTTTTTCCATGAAAAGCGAAAACAGGGAAAGTTTTATCCGGTCGCATCTGATTGCATATTATACGAGGTTAGAGAAAGTGGGGACGATGGTAGTGATGAAATTGGAAAATCAGCCAGCACATACATCAAAGGATATATTTGACCGTTTTGCACCGATCGAAAGAGGGTTTGTGAGAACCGAAATCCCAATGAGAGAGATGTGTCCGCTGGGAAATCCGGTGGCACGTTCACAGGCAAGAAGGATTCTGCGTCGGCTGGATGAGTTTGAGGAGATCATTTTTGATTTTCAGGGAATTGATTTCATGGGGCAGGGGTTTGCAGATGAAATATTCCGGGTATTTCAGAATCGACATCCATCAATCCGGTTAATTCCGGTAAATGCAAATGAATCAGTTCTTGGAATGATCCATCATGTGACAGTTGGAAAAATTGAACAAAATCAGCAGAGCGAAGAGTAAAAATTTTCACTTGACTTATTTCGTGAGAGGACTATAATAATCCCCGTAAAGAAAATATTGTTCACCAAATTCGTTGATGAGAACAAAGTCATATTCGAGATTATTTTCAGAGAGCCTGTGGGTGGTGTGAGCAGGTAATAACCGGATAAGGATATCCTCTCTAAGAAGCGGGCTGAAAGCGTGATGCACGTCAGTAAACCTCGCCGGTATCCACCGTTATATGGATAGCATATGCTGGTATGTGAAGAGTCGCAGATTTTTTGCGGAATCAGGGTG
>CAUCOL010000272.1 GCA_958444395.1 uncultured Lachnospiraceae bacterium | reverse complement strand
AGGCACCATAGCATTCTTACTGGTAGCACCGACCGGTACTTCTACACGGCTGCCCTCCAGCAGCTTGAGCATACCCTGCTGGACAGATTCGCCGCTGACATCACGACTGTTCGTGTTCCGTTTCTTGGCGATCTTGTCGATCTCATCAATGAAAATGATACCATGTTCAGCGCAGTCTACACTATTGCCGGCGGCAGCCAGCAGCTTTGATAATACACTCTCGACATCGTCACCGATATAGCCTGCCTCGGTCAGAGAAGTCGCATCCGTGATCGCCAGAGGAACATGCAGGATCCTGGCAAGGGTCTTGACCAGATAAGTCTTACCGGATCCGGTCGGTCCCAGCATCAGGATATTTGACTTCTCGATCTCGATATCATCCAGCAGATCGCCCGAGGCGGTCAGCACTCGTTTATAGTGATTGTAGACAGCGACGGAGATTACCTTTTTGGCATAGTCCTGTCCGACTACATATTCATCAAGGTGCTGCTTGATCACGTGTGGTGCCGGCAGATCCTGAATATCAAATACTTCCTCCAGTGGTACTGCCTCTTCCTCTTCGGGGCGGGCTTCTTTCTTTGCTGTTGACTTCTTCAGCTTCTGGTTCTGTGGGACTTCTTCAAATGGAGGGGTAGGTGGCGTCGAACCGGTACCGAACAGATCCATATAAGGCATGTTCATGCCGGGGATTCCATTCATGTTGCCCATGGAATCAAAGGTTTTCTGCATACAGTCTGTACAGATGCAGATATTGTTCGGAATATGGATCATCTTTCCGGCTTTGCTCTCCGGGCGTCTGCAGATATAGCAGACATCTTCATATTCCGATCTGTTATCATGATTATTTGTTTCTTTATCATCTGTCATAATGATTTACCGTTTCCTTCCTCTTCTATAGCGTATCGATTGATTCTTGACGCTTAAATAGTCGTATGATAAAATAATTTTGTGTGCTCCCATAGTTAAATGGATATAACAGCCCCCTCCTAAGGGGCAGTTGTAGGTTCGATTCCTACTGGGAGTGCTTTTATTGTACATTGAATAAAGGGTATATGGCAATACAGACTTTTGTTTTTTATATTTATTTAATAGTTATACATTACTGTCTGCATCATGGTGCGAGCAGTAATCGTTATGCTTCTATTGTTTAGGGATAATGTATTGTGGATGCAGGAACGGATATATGGATACCTGCTGCAGCGTGTGGCGGGCATCTGGGAAGGCATGGTTAGAAACATGAAAATAAAAAAACATTTCAAGAGAATCATTACAATCTGTCTGACGGCTCTGCTGGCAGCAGGCAGTGTGGCAGCACCGGCAGCGCAGGCGGCACTTCATACAGGAAGTGGGATCCGGACGGCACCGAAGACACAGTCCGCACAGAAGAAGGTAAAGTGGCCGGCGGGTCCGGCGAAGAAAAGCCTGAGTTGTGAGTCGGCGATCGTTATGGAGCTTTCGACGGGATCCGTGTTGTACTCTAAGAATATACATGACCACCATTATCCGGCAAGTATTACGAAGATCCTGACGACCCTTCTGACGATTGAGAACAGCTCGCTGAGTGATACGGTGACATTTACCGAAGCAGAAGCATACGGAATCGAGACAGGCAGTTCCAATCTGCAGTGTCAGCCGGGAGAGAAATTTACTGTCGAGCAGTTACTATACGGTATCATGCTTCAGTCGGCGAATGAGATGTGTCTGGCAGCGGCAGATCATGTGGCAGGCAGTGTGGAGAACTTCGTGCAGATGATGAATGACCGTGTAGCGCAGCTGGGGTTGAAGGATACACATTTTATGAATCCGAACGGTCTGCACAATGACAATCACTATACCTCTGCATATGATATGGCGGTGATTGCCAGAGAGGCATGGAAGAATAAGACCTTTCAGAAGGTGACAGGGACACGGACCTACAGCATGGGTGCGACGAATAAACGAAAAGCCAGCGAGATCTTTACATTGCTGAACCATCATCAGATGATCAATGGATATGAAAGACCGCAGTATGAATATAAATATTGTGTCGGTGGAAAGACAGGATACACCAGCAATGCAGGCTCTACACTGGTGACTTACGCAGAGAAGAACGGCATGCAGCTGGTATCCGTCGTCATGAAGGCGAGGAGTCCAAAGCAGGGCGAACCAAATGAGTACACGGATTCAACGAATCTGTTGAATTTTGGTTTTGAGAATTATAAGAAATATACATTAGATGAAGAAAGTTCGCAGATCAATGAGAGCCTGTTCAATACCTTTGACAGCTATTTCAATGTGGACGAGTCTCCTCTTCGTCTGGCAAGTGCATCTACTGTCGTATTGCCAAAGGGCGTGAAGCTGTCTGCCGCCAAGCAGAAGATCACCTATGATACATCTGTAAAGATCAAGTCGGGGGAGAATGTGATCGGAAAGGTAACCTATACGTATGGCGGCCGGACGGTAGGATCTACGGACATTATCTATGACAGTACCGATACATCGACACATCTGGATGAAGCATCCCGCCAGATCGTCGACACGGAGATCCAGAAGATCAAGACAAGCACAGCCAGACATTCTATCATTCGTCCGGCGCTTTCTTCGATCAAGTATGGCTGGATCAATGCAGTGGAGTTTTTCCGGGAGCGTGTAGTATTACTGGTCGTTATCTTTCTGGTGGTACTGCTGATCGTGTTGCTGATCCTGCGTTATCTGATGACAGATCAGGCGAGACGCCGCCGGAATCATTCCCGCCGGGATCGTCGCTCCCGTCAGAATACACTGAACAGCCGCTCGTCATTGTCCTTTGGAAAGCATAGAGGACGCAGACGCCGCCGTACGGATTACTCCGGAAACCGCCGTCAGACAACGATGCGATCCTCCGGGGGACCTACGATGAGTGCCCGTAAAATGAAAAAGAACCGAAAGAAAACAAAAGAGAGCTTTGGACATAGCTTTTATGATTTCTGATAGATATGGTGAATTGGATTTCATTTTGGGAAAATGTACAGAATATATAAGGAACTAAAGCTTCCCACATCGTGATGGCAGTTAAAGCCCTGACATCCGGGCATGCAGCAAATTAAATATCTTTCTGATTTTTGCCGGGTATACTATGTTGTCTGCAAAACGATGGATGAAAAATTGACGCAGGGTATTAGGCTTTCCCAGTTCAGACCGACCATAGGATGACAGGATAGATACGTGCCCGGAAACATGTCTGAGCTCCCAATGGATGAAAGAAAATACT
>CAUCOL010000271.1 GCA_958444395.1 uncultured Lachnospiraceae bacterium | reverse complement strand
TCCATCATGATCAGATCCGGATACCGGGTAAAGCCGCCGATACGCTCCATGTCCCTCTGCCGCTCTTCAATCCCGTGTTCAAACCGTCTGGTCAGCACTTCACGTATGCTGGCATAATCATCCGGTCCCTGTACCGTCCGGATACGGAATTTACGATAATCGCTCTTCTGTGGCTTACCATCTTCAAAAACCACCATCGAGCCGACAGACTGAAATCCACTGATATTTGATATATCGTAGGATTCGATCCGATGTATGTCCTGCAGTCCGAGCCACTGTGTGATCTCCTGCATCGCACCGGTCGTGCGTTCTTCCTCCCGCCGGATCTTTTCCACATCCTGCGCCAGTACCAGCTGGGCATTCTTATGGGCAAGCTCCACCAGCCGCTCCTTCTGTCCCTTTTTGGGTACCAGGATCGTCACTTTACTTCCACGGCGTTCGCTGAGCCACCTGCTGATGACATCATTCTCTTCTATCTCATATTCTATCATGAGTTCTTTCGGAATAAAAGGTGTTCCCGCATAAAACTGCTTAATAAATGATTGCAGGATCGCCGGACGTTCCTCGCCATCGACACCGTTCAGATGAAAATGATCTCTGCCGATCATCCTGCCCTCCCGGATAAAGAACACCTGCACCACCGCTTCGCTTCCATCTTTTGCCAATGCGATCACATCCCGGTCCATTCCGCCAAAGTCAGTAATCTTCTGATGTACCAGACTCTTACGCACACTTTCGATCAGATCCCGGTACTGTGCAGCCTCTTCAAATGCCATTTCCTCGGACGCCTTTGCCATCTTATCCTGCAGATAACGGATCACCTCTGTATAGTCTCCCTCCAGAAGCTTCATTGCCTGCATAAAATTGGCCCGGTATTCCTCCTGGCTGATATAGCCCTGGCAGGGTGCCTGGCACTGCTTGATATGATAATTCAGGCAAGGTCTGTCCTTCCCTGTGTCGCGTGGCAGGACACGGTTACAGGTACGGATATTATATATCTTACGCACCAAATCCAGCATGTCCTTTGCCGCCCCTGCACTCGTATATGGTCCAAAATACTTTGCCTTATCCCTCTTTTGCTGACGTGAAAAAATAAGTCGGGGAAACGCTTCCCCAACTGTTGCTTTGATAAAAGGATAACTCTTATCATCCTTTAACATCGTATTGTATTTTGGCTTATGCTCCTTGATCAGATTGCTTTCCAACACCAGCGCTTCTACTTCTGAATCTGTAATGATATATTCAAAATGATCGATCTGGGAGATCATCTTCTCGATCTTTGGAGAAACATTCCGGCTAGGTTGAAAATACTGCCGGACACGGTTCTTTAAGCTGATCGCCTTGCCAACATAAATGATCGCATCTTTTTTATCATGCATCAAATAGACTCCCGGTTTGCCCGGCAGCTTCTTTAACTCTTCTTCTATATTAAACAATCTATTTCTTCACCTTTGCCTTTTTGATCTTACTGCATTTTCCAAATACTTTCTTTTTACCATCCAGCTTATACGCACGCACTTTCACATAGTATACCTCACCCCGTGTTAATTTAGACACGGTATGCGTCTTTCCCTGATGATAACTTGCATTCTTCTCTTTAAAACTCTTCTGGGTCGAATAAAAGACCTGATATCCCTCTGCGTCCGTGACCTTCTTCCAGGACATTGTCAGCGTCTTTTTCTTCGTATTCTTTACATACAGGCTGGAAACACGGTTTGGTGCACTGACCTCCTCCTCTGCTTTCGGTGAAGCAGATGGTTTCGCTGTCGCAGTCGGCTTCGCTGTTTCCGTTGCCTTTGGTGTGCTGCTCGGAAAGATGGATGTATCTACTGTCTCATGTGAAATAATATTTCCACTCGCATCCTCCAGATACAAATCCGGGCTAGTAGCATACCAGACATAATTAGAGTCTTCTACAGTAATAGAAGCAGAGGAAATCGGAATCCTGCCGGAAGCGACTGCACCGGATGGATCTGCACAATAAAAGACACCATCCGTATAATCTGTCACCAGTACCGCATGGTTCTGATCACTCTTCTGCTTATATAATACGACCCCTTCCGGATGTGCTGCCAGAAGTACGGCAAGATCTGCGGCACTTCCTGAGAAGCTGGCATGCGTCACCTTGATCCCGGCACAATTAAAATCCCACTTCAGCCCGGCACCGGTCACCCACGCTGCTGAGGTCATCGTATCCGTCGTAACAAGCGACCAGTTGGCATTTCCATTCAGCATGGCTGCACGTCGTATTAGCATCGTAGCAGAAACAAGTGTACACATCTTACTGCCACTCGCCTGCTTCAGAAAAACAGAGCTCTGGTTGATATCATCAAAGGTCGCCGCCTGTGCTCTCACTCCCGAACCATTTCCCAATAATAAGGTGCAGCACAATACAACTGCCATGCATCCTGTCATTATTCTTCTGATCGTCCGCTTCATTTGCCCTTCACTCCAGTTCTTGTATATTGAATGTTTCATTTGTTACAAATTTATTAACATTTTTTATTGTAGCACGCTATTTATCAAAATTCAACAAAAAGTCCGCCTAAAACAGACTTTCTTTGGCATTGTTGCCCTTGTCTTTTCCGCATGTATTCTACGGTGTCTGTTTTAAACGGACCTCTCTATTTTTATATATCGTTTTCGTGAAGCAGAAGGGATTTATTTTTACCCTTTATGCATTCGGCTCTGTTTCCTGTGCAGGCTCTTTTGACGGTGTCATAAACCGTTCGATCACACGCACGATACCATCCTCTTCATTGGAAGCAGTCACATAATCTGCCGCCTCTTTCACTGCCTCCTCTGCATTACCCATCGCAACACCCAGTCCGGCGTACTGCAGCATAGACAGGTCATTCCGGCTGTCTCCGACGCAGATCACCTTATCCCGCTTAATATCCAAAAACTTCATCATCTTATCAACCGCAGCCGCTTTGTCCGTAAACTTCGGCAGAAGCTCTACAAAACAAGGATCCGAGCGGTAGACGTTCAGACGATCTGCAAAACGATCCTGCATCTCCTTCTCTATCGCTTTCATCTTCATTGGGTCGCCGCTTAACAGAATCTTATTGACCGGGAAATTCACTTCTTTGATAAAGTCCTTTGTCTCATAAACGGCAATATCGGATGCTTTGGCATCCATCTCAATATAACGGTCAATTCCATTTCCGGCAAGCATCTGCTTCGTGTCATCCTTATACACGACGATGCCTGTCTGCAGCTGGCAGGCAG
>CAUCOL010000270.1 GCA_958444395.1 uncultured Lachnospiraceae bacterium | reverse complement strand
TCGTTGCGATCAAAGAGGCTTCCGGAAATATCAGCAATGTCGCAGAGATCATGCATTTATGTGATGGAGCAGTTGATCTGTATTCCGGCAATGATGACCAGATCGTACCTATCCTGTCTCTGGGCGGACTGGGTGTAATCTCTGTTGTATCCAATGTAGCACCAAAGTATGTTCACGATATGGTATACAGTTACCTGAACGGCGATACAGCAAAAAGCTGTCAGATGCAGTTAGATGCACTTCCATTGTGCAATGCTTTATTCTGCGAGGTAAATCCGATCCCTGTGAAAGCAGCACTGAACATGATGGGCAAAAATGTTGGCTCCTTACGTGCTCCTCTGACGGAAATGGAACCGCAGAACAAAGAGATCTTAAAGAAAGCAATGCAGGATATGAAACTGATCTAATCCACAGCACAGAATATACAAACGCTCCCTGCTATTACACAGGGGGCTTTTTTGACTTTGGAATAAAGTGGGCAAATCCAGCGTTTTCCCTTTTTTACTCTACGTTACGAACATTTTCCAATAAAAATTATGGGATCAAAAAACCGGAATGCAGCCGCATTCCGGTTTTTTAGTCCGGGGGATCGGATTGATCCGAATCCCCTTTTCCTCTTATCTGCTTAGCGATAAATAATCTCGCTTCTCTTTGGTCCGTTGGATACCATCGTTACCGGTACCCCCAGTTCTTTCTCGATAAACTCAACATACTTACGGCAATTCTCCGGAAGTTTGTCGTATTCTTTAATACCACGAATATCACAGTTCCAGCCCGGTAATGTCTCATAGACCGGTTTTGCCTTAGCAAGTTTTGTTGTCACAGGGAAGTCCTTAACCACCTCTCCATCGATCTCATAACCTACACATACCGGAATCTCCTTCAGATAGCCCAGACAGTCTAATACCGTCAGTGCAACCTCAGTCGCACCCTGGATCTGGCAACCATATCTGGAAGCCACTGCATCAAACCATCCCATACGACGAGGTCTTCCGGTCGTAGCACCATATTCTCCGCCGTCACCACCACGTTTACGAAGCTCTTCTGCCTCTTTTTCATCCAGGATCTCGCTGACAAACTCACCGGCTCCTACTGCACTGGAATATGCCTTTACGACTGTTACGATGCGCTTGATCTCATAAGGAGGGATACCTGCTCCGATTGCACCATACGCAGCCAGTGTAGAAGAAGAAGTTACCATCGGATAGATACCATGATCCGGATCCTTCAGGGAACCAAGCTGTCCCTCTAATAAGATGTTCTTTCCTTCTTTGATGGATTTGCGCAAGAACGCAGAAACATCACATACATAAGGAGCTACCATATCACGGTATTCATGCAGAGTCTCTAACAGTTCCTCCTGATTCAGCTCCGGCTTATTATATAAGTATTTCAGGATAACATTCTTCTGCTCACATACTCTGGCAATCTTTTCCTTTAATACGTCATCATCAAATAACTCAGATACCTGAATACCGATCTTTGCATATTTGTCTGAATAGAATGGTGCAATACCGGACTTTGTAGAACCAAAAGACTTCTTACCAAGACGCTCCTCTTCATATTCATCAAACAGAATGTGGTATGGCATCAGGATCTGTGCACGATCAGATACAAGTACCTTTGGCTTTGGCACACCCTGCTCTACCAGACTGTTGATCTCCTTAAACAGATAAGGAATGTTTAATGCAACGCCGTTTCCGATAATGCTCGTTGTATGATTATAGAATACACCGGATGGTAAAAGATGCAGGGCAAATTTACCATAGTCATTGATGATCGTATGACCTGCATTGCTGCCGCCCTGAAAACGAACGATGATGTCCGATTTTTCACCCAGCATATCTGTGATCTTACCTTTTCCTTCGTCACCCCAGTTTGCTCCGACAATTGCTGTTACCATAATTTACCTCTTTTCCCGCTGCTATCTGCTTGTACCATTTGTGCCGGCAGCGATATGAGCACAAATCCGTGTTCTGTCCACGATACGATGCCCGTGAACTGCAACTTTCTTTTTTGCATTTCTTTTCCTGCCTGTCAGCAGGCAATGCGATAACTCCTTCTATACCTGAACGATCTCCAGTGCTCTTTCCCGCGAAAGATCCAGGAAATCATTATCCAGCTGTACAACCGGTCTGCTAAGATCCTGACGGTTGATCATAACGACCTTTCCCGTCCTGCCATTATTCAGTCTGACCTGCACACCCAAAAAGGACTGCGCGACCACATCCAGAAACTTGATCAGATACGTCGGCTCAAACTGTGCCAGACTATCTTTCTCAAAATACTCGATCACCTTAAACGGACAGATTGCATCGCGGTACACCCTGCGTGATGTCATGGCATCATAAACATCTGCGATCGCTACGATTCTCGCAAATTCTGAGATCCTCGGCCACATATATCCACCCGGATATCCGCTGCCATCACACCGTTCATGATGACGAAGTGCCACCTCTACGATCTCTTCCGGCATGCCCGCCTGTTTCAGAATCGTCTGTCCATGCAGTGTGTGACTCTTAGCAATGTTATATTCCGGTATCGTCAGACGGCCTCTTTTCCCCATGATCTCTTCCGGTATCATCATCTTTCCGACATCATGCAGCAGTCCCGCCATCGTCAGCAAATTCAGCCGTTCCTCTGACATCTCCTGCATGCTCAGACGCCCCAGTGTATTACTGAGCAATGCCACATTGATACTGTGTATATACGTCGTATCACTATACCCCCGCATACAGTGCAGCATATCCAAGATATGAAACTCATTCCGGCTCTTGCTGATGATCGCATTCATATCGGAGATCAGAAACTCCATATCAATTGCCTTGCTATGCACAATGACCGCATTCAGTTCCTCCTGCAGATGCTCAGCCGTCGTCTCCACCGACTGCTGAAACTCCTGAAATACCTCCGATTCACGCACCTGATCAAAATACGTGCGTTCCTCCCGGTTCGCATCGTCCCCCGAGAGTGCCTCGCCCTCCTGAATACGTATGGCAAAAATCGAATAGTCATTGAATGCTTTCAGCATCTCCTCCGTTATCACAGAGCCTGCAGAAACAAGCAGTGTATCATCCGAAGTATAAATGTCTTCTGCCAAAGTCATGCCAACCGACGCTTTGGCAGTTAAAATACGTTTGACAGCCATGCGGTATCCCTCTCTTTTGTGTCATTTCAAAAACATAGGTTTATACGTTAATCTCTGCTTTTACACCAAGAAGTTCTTTATTGGCATCCAGGATTGGC
>CAUCOL010000269.1 GCA_958444395.1 uncultured Lachnospiraceae bacterium | reverse complement strand
AACTGGGTGTAGATGCGCGTAGTGTGCATGCATTTATTATAGGAGAGCATGGGGACAGTGAATTGGCAGTTTTCAGCAGTGCCAATGTATCCGGAATTGACCTGAAGGATTTCTATGATATGCGTCAGCCGGATGAATACCACGAAGATACGGCAAGGATCTATGATCAGGTGAAGGACAGTGCGTATAAGATCATTGAGAGTAAAAAGGCAACGTATTATGGAGTGGCGATGGCAGTACGGCGGATCTGTGAATGCATTATGCGGAATGAGCATTCTATCCTGACAGTGTCCGGTGTGGTCGATGGATGCTATGGTGCTTATAACATGGCACTGAGTCTGCCGTGCATTGTGGGAAGTAAAGGAGTAGAACAGATCGTTCAGATCGACCTGAATCCGGAAGAAGATAAGAAGCTGCAGGAATCCATACAGGTATTGGAAAGTGTTCTGAAGGACAGTGGAATATAATTTTTGCAAAATGTATATGTACGAAAAATGGGACACATAAAAGATGTATCTCTATTGCATAAAAATAGGGGTTGCAAATATTCTCGAAAAGAGTATAATACTATATAACACACTAATACTCATTAGGAGAATTACAAAAATGGATGCAGAATTACGAGATGATAATGGATTGACGGAGGAAGAATTTTTAAAACAGTACGATCCGGATCGATATGAAAAACCTGCGGTGACAGCAGATATGCTGATCTTTACAGCGGATCCGGTGAAGGATTTTGTCCTGGAGCTTCTGATGATTCAGAGAAAGGGACATCCTTACATAGGTAAATGGGCGATTCCCGGTGGATTTGTAGAAATGAATGAGTCAGTGGATGCGGCAGCAGCACGTGAGCTGGAAGAAGAGACGGGGCTGAAAGACATCTACATGGAGCAGCTGTATACGTTTGGCGAGGTGGAACGTGATCCGAGGATGCGCGTAATTTCAGTAGCATATATGGCTTTGCTGGCAAAAGACCGGCTGAAGCCGGAGGCAGGAGATGATGCGGCAGCAGTCCGCTGGTTTACAGTTCATTGGGATGATAAAAACGGTCGGGATCGTCTCTGGCTGGAGTCGGAGGAAGGAACGATCATATTGCAGGAAGATGATATCGCATTTGACCATGAACAGGTGATCAAGACGGCTTTGCGAAGGCTGCGGAATAAAGTGGAATATACAGATATCGCATTTGAACTGGCGGGGGAGACTTTTACCCTGACAAAGCTGCAGACGATTTATGAATCGATCCTGGGAAGGGAACTTCATAAGCCGAATTTTCGCAGAAGCATTGCAAGGCAGGTCGAGAAAACAGACCAGAAGGAGAGGGGCGGAGCCAGCCGGCCGGCATATTTGTATAGAAAAAAAGAAATGGAGGTAAGTCGTTATGAGTAAAGTATTAGTCGTAGTAGACATGCAGAATGATTTTGTATCGGGAAGTCTTGGAACAAAAGAAGCACAGGAGATCGTGGAAAATGTCGTGAAGAAAATATCGCTGCGCAAGGCAGAGGGATATGACATTATGGTGACTTTGGATACGCATGGACCGGGGTATATGCAGACGCAGGAAGGGAAAAAACTTCCGGTCGAACATTGCATTCGCGGAACCTGGGGCTGGGAGCTGGAAACGCATGTAAAAGAAGCACTGGGCTTTGGTAGCAGATATTATGAGAAAGTGACCTTTGGAAGCCAGAAAATGATGAAAGATCTGGAACAGCTGCAGCCGGAGGCAATAGAGTTTGTGGGACTTTGCACAGATATCTGTGTTGTATCGAATGTTCTGGGGATCAAAGCATTTTTGCCGGAAACACCATTATATGTTGATGCTGCCTGCTGTGCAGGTGTGACGCCGGAGAGTCATAAGGCAGCTTTACAGACGATGCAGTCCTGCCAGGTAAATATAGAGAAATAACAGGAGGATACCACAATGGAGCAGTTTAGCAAAAGAAATCTTACAATGGTAATGGATTTTTATGAGCTTACGATGAGCAATGGTTATTTTAAAGAGCACGACCGAGACAGCCGTGTGGCATTTGATGTATTTTACCGTAAGAATCCGGATGGTGGTGGATATTCTATTTTTGCAGGACTGGAACAGATTATAGAGTACATAAGAGATCTGCATTTTAGCAAGGATGATATAGAGTATCTGCGGGCACAGGGAATCTTTGAGGAGGGATTTCTGGATTATCTGAAGAATTTTCATTTTTCGGGCGATGTGTATGCATTCCCGGAGGGAACGATCATGTATCCAAATGAACCTGTATTGACGATCGTGGCACCGTTGATCGACGCGCAGCTGGTAGAAACGGCGATCCTGCTGCAGGTAAATCATCAGTCATTGGTAGCTACCAAAGCAAGCCGTATCGTGCGTTCTGCCCAGGGAAGGGCGGTGTCCGATTTTGGAGCCAGACGTGCACATAATATGGATGCTGCCGTGTATGGAGCGCGGGCTGCCTATATAGGAGGCGTGAATGGAACGGCTACTGTATTATCCGGTCAGGCTTTTGGAATACCGGTGGGCGGTACGATGGCACACAGCTGGGTTATGTACTATGAAGATGAGTACACAGCATTTAAGAAATATGCAGAAACATACCCGGATGCGACAACGCTTCTGATCGACACCTACGACGTGCTTAAGAGTGGTGTGCCAAATGCGATCCGTGTAGCCAAAGAGGTGCTGGAGCCGATGGGAAAACGACTGAAGGGAGTACGTATCGACAGCGGCGACCTTGCATATCTGTCAAAAAAGACAAGAAAAATGCTGGATGAAGCAGGATTACAGGATTGTCAGATCGTGGCGTCCAACAGCTTGGATGAATATACGATCATGTCCCTGATCGATCAGGGTGGCTGCATTGACAGTTTTGGTGTCGGAGAACGTTTGATCACATCGAAGAGTGAACCTGTCTTTGGTGCTGTGTACAAGATCTCGGCAGTGGAAAAGGACGATGTATTCCAGCCACGTATCAAGGTGTCGGAAAACATCGAGAAAATCACGAATCCGGGCTTGAAGAAGGTATATCGTGTATATGATGAGAACGGACAGGCGGTGGCAGATCTGATCAGCAAATATGATGAGATGGTCGATATGGGTGAGAGTTTCCGGTATGTGGATCCCGTTGCACCGTGGCGTCAGAGAACATTTGACCATTGCACCTGTAAAGAACTGCAGGTACCGATCTTTAAGGATGGCAAGCTGGTGTATAAAATGCCGTCTCTGGAAGAAATCAAGGCTTTCGTGAAGAAACAGCTCCAGACA
>CAUCOL010000268.1 GCA_958444395.1 uncultured Lachnospiraceae bacterium | reverse complement strand
TATCACTGCTGCCAGAATATACCCCACAAAACATACAGCAGCCACTACCATCGCATAGGGAAGCTGCGTAGATACATGATTCATATGATTGCTCTGCGCACCGGCAGAGGACATAACCGTTGTATCGGAAATCGGTGATATATGATCGCCACATACCGCTCCTGCCAATACGGCAGAGACCGAAATAATCATCATTTCCAGATGTCCCTGTGCCGGAAACATTGCGATTACGATCGGCACCAGGATTGCAAAGGTCCCCCAGCTCGTTCCGGTAGAAAATGCCAGAAAAATCGCGATGACAAAGATAATCGCCGGAATAAATATACTCGCAGATGCATTTTGACCTACGACCCTCTCGACAAAAGAACCAATCTCCAGACTGTCGCCAATGCCTTTTAGGGACCACGCAAATACAAGAATGGCAATAGCCGGAATCATCAGTCGAAAGCCCTCAATAAAGCTGTCCATAAAGTCTTTAAAGGTCATGACCTTTCTCGGCAGATACCAGACCAGACAAAACAGGATCGTGACCATTCCTGCAAAAATCAGACTCCTTTCGGAATCACAGCCCGAAAACGCTGTGATCACATTGGTGGCTCCCCCCAGGTAGCCTGTATAGATCATTGCACCGATTGCCGATACGATCAGCAGAACAACCGGAAGGATCAGATCCGCAACATGTCCTCCCTCTTTCAGCTCTTCCTGCCGGGCATTCTGAAACTCCTCTGCTCCGGATGTAAACAGATCACCGTTCTCCGCATTCATTTCATGCTTTTTCATCAGTCCGAAATCAAAGCCGGTCAGGATCAGATATAATACCATCAGCAGGGTAAGAATCGCATACAGGTTATATGGGATCGTACGCAGAAACAGCTCAAAGCCGGTCATATGAGATCCCTTTGGTACATAGGAGTTTACTGCTGCCGCCCAGCTTGAGATCGGTGCTATGATACACACCGGCGCAGCCGTCGCATCAATAATATATGCCAGCTTTGCCCTTGATATCTTATAGCGGTCTGTCACCGGACGCATCACTGAGCCTACCGTCAGACAATTAAAATAATCATCGACAAAGATCAGCACCCCCAGACCCATCGTTGCCAGCAACGCTACCTTTTTGGATTTAATCTTCGAGATCGCCCATTTTCCATAGGCGGCTGATCCGCCGGAACGGGACATCAGCACAACGATCATCCCGAGCATGACCAGAAAGAATAAAATATTGATATTCATGCTTTCTTTCATAATGTCAAAGATTGCCGTAAATGCATTCCACGGCTGAAATTCCGCATACATAAAGGCACCCACTACAATCCCCACAAATAATGAGCTATATACTTCCTTTGTGATCAATGCCAGTATAATCGCCAATACGGGCGGTAATAATGACCATATCGTTCCTGTAAACATCGTAAACCTCACTTTATTTTTATATACTGTCTTTTCTTTTACTGCCCTGCGCTTCTCTCCTGATGTCTGGCACGTTTGTTCTCATACATCTGCTCATCTGCCAGGTCGATCAGCTTCTCCAGCGAAAGCTCCTGTCCGGACTGCTCTGTCTTTCCCACACTTGCTTCCACCGGATATGGTTTATCCTGCAGATGCTTCGTCTGTCCGATATGATACTGCAGTTGCTCTACAAACGCTTCCAGGCTGCGTGGCTCTCTTTCATAGCCGGCACAGACAAATTCGTCTCCGCCAAATCTGCCGCAGCATAATCCTTCCCCGGCAGTCTTTTGCAATGCTTTTCCAACTGCCGTGATTGCAAAATCACCTTCTGCGTGTCCATAGGTATCATTAATCATCTTTAGATGATCCAGATCCACCGAATATGCAACCAATTGCCCCTGCTTCTGCTGTTCCTTTCTCTTCATCGCAAGGAAAAAGCCCCGGCGGTTATACAGTCCGGTCATCGGATCCTTTTCTGAAAGCTCCATGATCTCTTTGTTTGCTTTGATCAGATCCGCATTCAGCTTTGCAAGCTCACAGTTGCGCAGTACGGTATCAATCGAATGCGCTAGAAACATCGCAAACTCGTTACACCTCTGCAATCGTCTGTCCTTCAGCTGCTGCACTCCTTCTACAATATAGCCATAGACCTTTTCGCCGGAATTTAGCAGACGTACCACCAGTGTGTCCACTTTGCCGTCGGATTCCATCAGCTCCTCCAGACGCGGAACAAACTCTCTGACAGAAAAAGTTTCACCCGGTGCATCAAACACATCGTTCTGTCCCCGCAGAATCGTTGTCATCATTCCATAGCTGTCCGGAATCCGGTGTGATGTAAATATCTCTGATTTCAGACAGACGAACCGGAAATAGTCACTCCACAGACGCACAAACTCCGGAAGCTCTTTTGCCAGTTCTCCCAGATCCGTTTTATCGTAAAAATTCGTCACCATGCTGTTCATTGCTATATTATGCCAGAAGCAGTCTCCTACATCTCTTGACAATTCACACAGTACCGTGTTGATATTCTGAATGGATTTCTCCTGACAGCCACAGGACTGATTCTTCTCTAGCAAGAATGGAATCGGCCGGCAGACCGGGCAAATCCTGCCGGTCTGCTCTGTTCTTTTGATCTCATCACAGATATAGGCTGCAGCACCTTCATAATCCGGTGTGCATGTTGTCAGGGAAGGAATATGATGCTTTCCGTCCAGTGTCCCGTCAAACCCCGTAACGATTACATCCTCCGGCACCCGGTATCCCCGTTCTTCCAGAATCATGCAGACCGTCACTGCCATCGCATCATTTGCACAGACGATTGCATCCGGCATCTCCTTGCCGGATGCCAGAAAACGCTCCATCGCCGCACGTGTCGGCCGTTCCCAGAAATCACCATAGTCCAGGCGTTCCGGTTCAAATGCAATACCATACTTTGCCAGCACCTTTTTGTATACGGCAATACGATTGTCCGAAAATTCATTACCCCGAAATCCCGCCATCATATTGATCTTCCGGCAGCCATGCTCCTCGATCACATGACTGACCACCTCTTCAAACCCGGTGGTATAACAAAACTCCATATTATAACATCCGTCGACCGAACCATCGACAGAAAAGATCGGGATGTTTTTCTTCGATGCCACATCCATAATCTTACCGATCAGCTTACGATTCTTTAATGTCTCTGTCAGAATCACCAGACCTTTAAAATCAATATATTGGATCAGATCATATAACTGTTCCTCACCTAATGTATCCTCGGAATCAAAGATTCCGTTGGAATAGGATGAAAACGCCACTACATGATAGCCTCTTTTCATTCCCTCTTCCCGC
>CAUCOL010000267.1 GCA_958444395.1 uncultured Lachnospiraceae bacterium | reverse complement strand
CGCTGCTGACTTTCGCCGTTGATGTCGCATCCGGTGCGCTGCTGACTTTCGCCGTTGATGTCGCATCCGGTGCGCTGCTGACTTTCGCCGTTGATGTCGCATCCGGTGCGCTGCTGACTTTTGCCGTGGCGGTCACTTCCGGTGCGCTGCTGACTTTTGCCGTGGCGGTCACTTCCGGTGCGCTGCTGACTTTTGCCGTGGCGGTCACTTCCGGTGCATCTGTCACCTTTGCGGTCGATGTAATGGTCGGTGTTTGCGTTGGCTGTACACTGGCTGTCGGTCTTAATGTTGGCCGTGCTGATGGTGCCGGCAACTTTGAGACCTCTGCTGTATCCGGTGAAGTCGACACAACAGTCTGTGCACCGGTCTTTTTCTTAACGGTCACCTTACAGGTATATTTCTTTCCGGCAGACTTTGCCGTAATCGTAGCTTTTCCCTGCTTCTTCGCTGTGACAAGCCCCTTCTTGGTCACTGTCGCTACACTTTTGGCAGATGAACTCCATTTTACCTTCTTTCGTGCTTTTTTTAATGTCAACTTAAGCTTCTTTCCCACAGTCAGGGTTGCTTTCGTCTTGTTCAGCCGAATCTTTGCTGCTGCCTGCGTCGCAGGAACCTGCATTCCCGCCAAAACGATCGCAACAGACAAGACATATGCTGCTATTTGTTTCATACCTTTTTTTCTCATAACTATTCTCCTCTCATATATGGGATAACGCATCACAGGATGCTTAAAAACGCAAATGGCTCTGCAGGATCGCTTCGTAAGAACTGTGTCATAAGATATGCTCCCCGCAATGACACCAGCTCTTCCCGCAGAATACGCTTAACCTCTGCCTTATCGGCAAGAATCACCTGAATATCTTCGTTCGCTTCGTTCTCCTGATCGGAAATCGTCCCGGATGCATATCCATACACTGTACAGTCACATTCATCCGCCATGCCCTGATCCTGGACAAATGGACGTTTCAAAGCATCTTCATATTCTGTAAAAACCTCCAACTCCAGTCCTGTTTCTTCCCTCATCTCACGCACTGCCGCTTCTTCCGGTTCTTCCCCGGCATCAACCAGCCCTGCCGGCAGTTCATAGATGTATGCATTCACCGGATAACGAAACTGCCGCAGCAGCACCAGCTTATCCGGCTCTTTTTTATAGACCGGATATATGACAACGCCATCCGCTTTCAGCTGACCGGTCTGATACATCAGATTTCCTTCGTCCCGCCTCGTTGCAAAATAATACGGAAAATGTGTGCCATCCCGACGCACTGCATCGATCTCATACATGTTCAGAAATGCATTATCGGTTTGTCTCTTCAAACCGTTTCCATAAGCTCGTCCCATCCTTTTTTCCTTTCCGTTGGGATCGTCATACCATTTCTGGTATGCACTCCCAATCACTAAAAATAACCTGTTACAAAATCAGGGCATCAAAAATATTTTGACACCCTAATCGCTATAACTATCCAATTACGCTATCTCCCTGCCCTGTGCGGGTATAAGAACTTTCGTCAATGCTCTTTAATGATATCGGCAAATTTGCCCGATGTAGCACGCTGCAGATCCTCCGGTTTCAGAAAAATCTGTTCTCCGAGTCTGCCGCCGCTCACAATCATCTCCTCCAGATCCAGCGCACTCTGATGAATCACGGTCGGATACTGCTTCTTCATGCCGATCGGCGTGCATCCGCCACGAATATATCCGGTCACTTTGTTGATATCCTTTACCGGAAGCATTTCGATATTCTTTTCACCAACTTCTCGGGCAGCTTTCTTCATGTCCAGCTCCTGATCGATCGGAATCGCAAATACATAATACTGACGGCTCTTTCCGACAGTTACAAGTGTTTTAAATGTCATGTCGTAGCTTTGCCCCATCTGATCAGCCAGCGTCACACCGTCGATAAATTCCTTGCATTCGTACTGATTCAGTTTGTATGGTATCTTCATGCGGTCTAATATACGCATGGCATTGGTTTTTACTTCTTTTCCCATAGTGATCGTCCTTTCTGTAAGCCACTGCTCTCCTGCTCCGATCCCGGTCGGGGCATTCCGCAGGCAATGGGACATATGCCCCATGCCCTTTGTGCCGGTTACTCACAGTGTACTCACATCCAATGGATCTGTCAAACGTTCACACGACGGAGGATCAATCTTATAAATCGTAGATATCAAATACGATCTCTGTCTTATTAGAGCCGTTTGCTGCTCCTACACCAATATATTTATATGCATGTGTACTTCCATCTCCATCTTTTAATGTCGCCCCGTCGACCTTTTTGTTCATTAATGCATAGTGGCTGTCCTGCTTATGGATGAAAGAATGTGCTGCAGCTATACCGTCTGCCGTATTTTCGTATTCAAATTCACCGGCAAAGGAATAATCAATGCCCGCCGTTACAAGACGTCCGTTATCTCCTTTATACGTACCATCTGACTGCCCCTTGATCAGTGCTTCGCTATGGGCTTTCGCCACGCCGTCTGCCTTAGAATTTCTGTTCAGCACACTCTGAGACATATACACTCTGTACGCATTGAGCAGCTCAAATGTCTGTGTGCTCATTGCCGTCAGAACATCTGTGGTATAATTACCATTCTTTGGCTGTGACAATTTATCCAGTGTATAAGCATTGGAAAATACATAGACACCATAGATGTCTTTGCTGCCCCAATAATCACTAAATGCAATTACCGTCGCATCGGACTGCTTTAACAAATAAGCACTGGTACCCACTGTCTGATTGCTTGCGTTAACTGCTTTGTAATAGGTACCAACTGTTCCTGTGCCAAAGCCCTTACCCGTCAGCGTGCTTACGCTATCGCCGGCTGACACAAGGCTGTCATAGCAGAAATATTTGGAAATCGTACTCATGCCTATTACTTTTCCGCCTGCAAACTGTACCATCAGATAATTTGTATATTTCGTCGATGGATTGTAAATATACTCTGTAAATCCAAGCGGTGATGTATCCTTACGATACGGTCTTGCGCCAATCGAATTGATCACCTCTTCTTCCGTCATGCCAAGTTTTACAGATAAATTACCAACCTTTAACTCATATTCATCTGCTGATAATGGTTTCTGCGTCGATGGAACCAGACGGCTGTGAGCCCCCGGTGTTGGCACCGGTGTCGGCGTTGGTGTTGGTGCCTTTGTCGGACTCGGCGTCGGTTCCTTTGTCGGACTTGGTGTTGGTGCTTTCGTCGGAGTTGGCGTTGGCGCTTTCGTCGGACTCGGCGTTGGTGCTTTTGTCGGACTTGGCGTCGGTGCCTTTGTCGGACTCGGTGTTGGTGC
>CAUCOL010000266.1 GCA_958444395.1 uncultured Lachnospiraceae bacterium | reverse complement strand
GCATCTTGATATCATACGTCTTGTTCAGAAGCTGCTTTACAAGCTCCGGTCCGCCCTCTCCCATTGCCATGGTACCGAGTGCACCATAACGGGTGTGGCTGTCAGAACCAAGGATCATCTTGCCGCCGCCTGCGAGCATTTCACGGGCAAACTGGTGGATAACGGCCTGATGAGGCGGAACATAGACACCGCCGTACTTCTTCGCACAGGTCAGTCCAAACATGTGGTCATCTTCATTGATCGTACCGCCGACTGCACACAGAGAGTTATGGCAGTTGGTCAGAACATACGGGATCGGGAATTTCTCTAGTCCGGATGCTCTTGCAGTCTGGATGATTCCGACAAAGGTAATGTCGTGCGAAGTCAGCTTGTCAAATTTGATCTGAAGCTGCTGCATATTACCGGAAGTATTATGCGCACTTAAGATCCCATAAGCCATTGTCTCTTTTGCAGCAGCTTCTTTTGTTGTCTCAATACCTGTCTTGCTTTTTACGGCAGCAAGTGCATCGGGTGCATCTGCAATTACCTCAGTACCGTGTAAAAGATAGGCACCGCCTTCGTATAATTTCACCATATCATGTCCTCCTATTTTCTGTTTTCTATGAATTTCATGTGGTCTGCGACCATCAGAGCAATCTTAAATGTCAGGGCGTCCTCAAAGACTCTGACATCCAGCCCGGTCTGCTTCTGGATCTTCTCCAGACGGTAGACGAGCGTATTCCGGTGGACGAAAAGCTGTCTCGCTGTCTCCGAAATATTCAGGCTGTTTTCAAAAAATTTATCAACTGTGGATAAGGTTTCTTCGTCAAACTGATCAACGGTATTTCCGGCAAATACTTCTTCCAGGAACATCTCGCATAAGGAAACGGGAAGCTGGTGGATCAGCCGTCCGATACCGAGTTCGCGGTAGGATAAAATATTGCGTTCCGGATAGAAGATACGTCCCACATCCAGAGCCATGCCAGCTTCTTTGTAAGACTGTGAGACCTCTTTGAGTTCGGGAATGATGGTTCCGAAGGAAAGCCGGACATTGACCATAGCTTCGGTGTTGATCGCATTCACCAGCATATCGGCAGTCGAACGGATCGTATCATAATCATCCGTACTGTCAAGGGACTTGATCAGAATAATATGTCCCTCATCTACGGCAGTAACAAAATCACCGGTTCCCGAGGAATAAATCCCACGGATCATATCCAGGACGATCGTGTCATCCGGATTCTTCGGTTCGATCAGATAGACGACTCTGCGCTGCTCCACTGTAATACCAAGCTTTTTCGCCTGATTGTAGATATCTACGAGAAGCAGGTTATCCAGGAGCAGGTTCTGGATAAAACGGTTACGGTCAAGACGTTCGCTTCCGGATCTTAAAAGGCTCTCCAGCTGGCAGACACTTAAGCGTCCGCTGGTATGCACATCAATCTCATTATTGTGCTCGATCACGAAAATATAAGTCAGTTCATCATCATCATAAACCGGGAACAGACCATAGCATTCATCCAGGTGCTCCTCCGATACGCCGGTAACCTCCAGCTCTTTTAAAAATGAGCAGACAGCTTTTTTTACTGCAGGCTTCTCCTTACCTACAGCTGCAAGCATCACTCCGTCTGTGTTCCAGATGGAACAGTTACACTCGATGATATCCCCTATTTCATTGATTGTTCTCTGTAAAATCTGGTTGGATAACAATCCATTCACCTCTCCATTCTTTTCAATATATGACAAATGGGAGAATTGTGAAATTCCCCCATCTTCTTCTGACAATACAATCTGATATTATTTTAGCAAATGTTTCACACTTTAGCAAGCTAAAATGAAAAACGTTTTCTCAAAACGTTTTCTCTTATTCGTCTCCGTCATCGCGTCTGTCAAGCATGGCAGCAACGATTTCAAGAATCACAGCAAGACCGATCATAGATGCAGCGGCAATCTTTCCGGCAGTGCCGGTGGCTGCCTGTGCGATACCGCCGACAACCGGAACAGAAAGCTTTACTTTTCCGATGTAGTTGTTGTAAGGGATCGGATTCATATCTTTTTCCTCATTGGCATCCCCTTTGGTGATAAACTGTCCCATCGCCGGGCTGTTGGATACTACACGGTGGGTGATGATCGAGCCGTCTGCATTGTTGCTGTAAAAAGCAATGACATCATCTTTGACGATCGTGTCTGGTTCTTCATACCGGACATAGACCAGGCTTCCCGTCGGGATTGCCGGTTCCATGCTCCCACTGATCACGGTGTACATCTGAAAACCAAAAGCTTTCGGAAGCGTCAGCGGAATACAGGCAAGAATCAGTACTGTCAGTAAAACAGTGCCCAGTGCACTGCAAAATGCAGCCACCGGGCTTTTCTTTTTCTTCGTTCTCTTCAAAAAAGACTTCTCCTTTAGTGCCGCGCTTTTTTATTTTGCACGTTTTTTCAAGAATACGATCAGTCCTACGAGAGCTGCTACCGCAACAACGATAATGCCGATCCCTGCTGCAATCGGAGTTTTGCTCGTCTTGTCTTTCGCATCGATATTTCCTTTTGGAGTGTCTTCATCATCCAGATCTACCAGAGACTTTGGTGTCTGTTCATCCTCAGATGTTGCAGTATCTTTATCTTTAGCTGTCGTATCCTGAGAATCGTTATCTGTCGTTGTACCATCGGTTGTACCGGTTGTGGTTCCGTCTGTTGTGCCACCGGTAGTTCCGGTTGTAGTTCCACCGGTAGTTCCGGCAGTTCCACCGGTTGTGCCGCCTGTCGTGCCACCTGCTGTACCGGCATTACCGGTACCTGTGCCAGGAGTTGCTGTACCAGGAACAGTCGTTGTGATGGTGGTTGTTGTTGTAACAACACGGTCTGTAGCACCCGGTTTGTAGGTAAACGTAAATACATTCTCAGATACATTATTACTCAAAGTCTTGGTAAGTGCAAGAGCATCTGGAATATAATTCTCGATATACTGATAAGCGACGATTGGTTTGTCACCGACATTTCCGTAGAAGGTCTGGCTTTCTGCAAGCGCCTTACCGGAAGCATCCTGATAGTTTACGGTGTAGGCAACCATGTCCTTTTTGATTCCATAGGCTACTACATAGTCGGCATCGCCGGTTACATTGTCTAATACAGGAGAAGCAAGAGCTTCTTCATTGTCACGTCCGCTGAGACGGATTCCTTTGATATAGTATTTGTCATCGGTTACCTGAACGTCCTTCAGATTAAAAGTAACAGTAGAACCGGCACGAGAATCCTGCTCCAACTTAGCCAGACCGTTTATCGTTCCTTTATTACCTGCCGATAAAGTTACCTTATAGGTATAC
>CAUCOL010000265.1 GCA_958444395.1 uncultured Lachnospiraceae bacterium | reverse complement strand
AGAAAACCAATGCGGCTCATTCCCGTATCGATCTTCAAATGCACTAGTGCTTTCTTTCCCATTTTCTGTGCCTCATCTGAAAGCTGCTCTGCCATTTCCTCCGTAAAGACTGCTGTTGCAATGTCATATTCGATCATGGCGTGGTGTAACGGCTGTGGAGTATATCCCAGAATCAGGATCGGCTTACTGATTCCTGCCTGTCGAAGTTCTACTCCTTCCTCCAGAATAGCGACTCCGTATGCATCTGCCAATGGCTCCAGTGTCTCTGCAACCTGTACTGCTCCATGCCCATATGCATCTGCTTTAATGATTGCCATCAATTTTGTGCCCGGATGCAGTAGTTTCTTTGCATTTGCTACATTTTCATAGATTGCATCCAAATTGATTTCTGCCTGTACTCTGTAATATTCTCTCATGATCTCTAACCATGCCTTTCTTTTCATGTGTCTCACATATAGCAGATTGCAGCTGTCACTTTTTCTCCGCTATACCCACACTGAACCTATTATTTTTTATTATCCTATTTAGGCAATATCTGCACCAGCATATCCAGAATATCTGTTGCCATCATACTATATCTTCCACCCTGTTTCATATATTCATCCGCTGCCATTCCATGCAGACACACTGCCAGAACTGCCGCTTTTTTCGGTTTCATGCCCTGTGCCAGCAATCCTGCGATCATACCGCTCAGCACATCCCCGGAACCACCGGAAGACAATCCATCGTTGCCTGTGGTATTGACATATACTTCGTTTCCATCTGTCACAATCGTCCGGGCATCTTTCAACACCAGAGTCTGACAGTCCACCTGCTCCAGGGAAAGTAATGCCTGTTCTACGATATGCGCACGCAGCTGCGGGAGATCGACCCGCACCAGACGGCTCATTTCCATCAGATGTGGTGTCAATACGACATTTTCCGGCAAACAGATCTTACGGCTTCCATCCTCACGCATCACGAAGCATTCTTCTCTCTCTGCCAGCAGATTCAGTCCATCGGCATCGATCACGACCGCTTTATTTTTCTCCTGCAGTACACGTTCTAATAAGATATCCGCCGGACTGTCCTGACCGATTCCCGGTCCGATCACTATGTTCGTAGCCCAACGGATCTGCTCATCCAGCCATTCACTAAGCTGTTCTCGATTTGTAGGATCACTGTAGTCCAATGCAGCATCATATGTCTTTACCAGTGCCTCCGGCAGCTTTGTCTTGATAACTGCCGCATTTTCCTCTGCTGTTACGACCTTT
This sequence comes from uncultured Lachnospiraceae bacterium, assembly GCA_958444395.1. GTDB lineage: Bacteria > Bacillota > Clostridia > Lachnospirales > Lachnospiraceae > Jutongia. The sequence continues at coordinate 2,067 of CAUCOL010000265.1, read as the reverse complement.
ACCAGACCACATCCCATACGATATGCTGCTGCTGCACTCAGATAGCATGCCCCGCTGATCTCTCTGGATCCGGCGATCACCAGCACCTTTCCATAGCTGCCTTTATTGGAACGAAGGACTCTCGGCGGCATCTGACCAACTGCTTCCTGTGGCGTCAGCGTATAGGTTCTCGGAGACACCTTTTCGACTGCTTTATGAGGAAAACCGATATCTGCTACTACAACTTTTCCGGCATAATGGCACCCCGGATACAATACCAGTCCTCTTTTATTCGTTCCGAACGTGATCGTATAGTCAGCACACACCGCCTGCCCCAGCATCTCACCGGTCGATGCACTGATGCCGGATGGAATATCCAGTGCAAAACGAATGGCATCCTGCTCATTCATCCAATTGATCACATCGGCATATTCACCTTCCACCGTTCTGGAAAGACCAATGCCAAACAAAGCGTCAACCACTATATTGTATGCTTCCTCCGGCAGTCCCTTGCAAGTCCGCACACCAAGATTTTTTGCGATCAGCAGCTGCTGCTTCGTCTCCTCCGTCAGTGCTTCCTCTCTTCCGATCAAAGCAATCATAACCTGATAGCCGTCCTCTGCCAGAAGACGCGCCACGGCAACACCGTCTCCTCCGTTATTTCCTATTCCACATACCACCAGGATATGATCTGCTTTACTGATCTTGCTGCGAATGCATCCTGCGGCTGCGAGTGCCGCCTTTTCCATCAATACCATTGATGGAATCCCTATCTCCTGAATAGAAATACGGTCAATTTCCTTTGCTTCTCTTGCATCTGTAATATACTGCATACGTATACGCACCTTTCTTTCCGCCGGCAAGCTGCCTGCTGCCGGCTCATTCTGCCACCCATGCCTCCAGGGTATTTTTCTCTGTGTTCCGGTTATTTATTCCCTTTCTGCTACGGCAAATGCCACAGCTTCTGTCTCTGTATCACTCAATGAGATGTGGACCGTCTGTATACCCTTTCTACATGCTGTCTGGTATGTCTCTCCCAGTAAATGCACATATGGTGCACCGGATCCCTTTCGCAGGATCTCGATCTCTTCACTCCGGACTCCTGCACAAAAACCGGTTCCAAAAGCCTTTGCCACGGCCTCTTTGCCGGCAAAACAGGCTGCCGCAAGATGTGCAATATCCTTTTTTCTGCCGTGGAACATCTGCTGTTCTGCTTCTGAATAGAAACGATTCAAAAAATGCTCACTTTTCTCGATCGCCGATCGCACTCTGTCAATCTCTATTATATCAGTTCCTACTCCATAGATCATTTTTTATTTCCTTTACGACTCTTCGATATCATTTTCTTCAAGGTTTCCCTTCCATACTTTATGTTCCCTGTCAAATACATCGATTACCTGCGGTCCCAACAGCTTATGCATATATTTATAGATCTGTGTATTCTGCATTTCCATGTCCTGCTTTTGCAGGATATGGTCTTTTAGCTCTTCCCGTGTCTGCCGTATCCAGGCATCTAACGCTTCAATCTGTTCTGTATTCTCCATCAGTTCCTGATAACATTCTTTCATACAGGCGATCAACAGCTCTTTATTTGCGAGCTGGATCTGCGCCGGCAGCTGTTCTTCCAGGATTGCCGCCTCTTCCATCTTATCATTCAGATCCTGCATCAGCTTCTTATTCTTGTCCTGCTTCATTGCCCGGATCGGACTGTCCATCTCATGTCCGTCGGTCATGTTTGCAACGATATTTTCCATCAGAACTTTTTTGGCTTTTTCGTAGTCTTTGATATCCTGATTGGTCTGTCCCTGCTGTTGTATTAATTTATTTAATCGTTTCTCTAAGGAACGAATCTCACGCGTCTTTCGGTGGTCCGGAAATAATTCATGCCAACGGGCATCCAGTGTTAATAAAGGAATGTGTTTTCCTTTCAGGGATTGTAAATATACGTAGTCCATGTCGTCCTGCTTTTGCCGCTTCTTTCTGTCCATGTCAATCCTCATTCCTTTCCAAAATAATAGAGGGCAGTGCTACACTCGCTCCTGCACGCTTCGGGCAGTCGCCCTATCAAAACCGCCCTCGAATCCCTTG
>CAUCOL010000264.1 GCA_958444395.1 uncultured Lachnospiraceae bacterium | reverse complement strand
CGCACCGATCGTCGTCAGTTCAGTACCATACTGCTTCTGCACATCCTTTGCCAGATCCTGGTAGCAGTCCTGCAGACCACTCCATATATCCTCTAATGTATAGGTCCAGATTCCATGATCGTAGCGATTCTCCCAGTCATGACTGCCGGAAGCAATCGGCACATTTGTATCATCCGTCAAAATCGCTTTAATACGCGTAGAACCAAACTCAATTCCCAGGGATGTCTTTCCCTGCTCAATCAAACTCTTTATATCTTTCATATGACGTATATCCTTTCTTTTCCTGCCGGACAGCAGCCTTTCGTGTAACTGTCCAGAACTATTTTAACAAAAATCTCCATGAAGTAAAGTGAAAGTTAAAGACAGTACAAACCGCCCTCTGACAGTTTGTACCGTCTTTTATTAATGATCCGGAAGACGGGGCAGCTGCCTTCGCCCTCCAGACTATGCCGTGTGCATTATTTTTTCGCTTTGATCTTTGCAAATACACTCTGTAATACGATGAAGAATGTCAGCAGCAATGCGATCACGATCTTTGTCCACCAGGAAGATAATGTACCCTGGAAGCTGATGAAGGATTCAATCGTACCTTTGATCATAACACCAAACAGGCTGCCGAATACATTTCCAACACCACCGGTTAAGAGTGTACCACCGATAACGGCTCCGGCGATCGCTTCCATCTCGAAGCCTTTCGCCTGCTCTACGAATCCGGCACAGGTGTTCATACAGAAGAGGATGCTTCCAAGAGAAACAAGTACACCATCCAGTACATATACGAGGAACTTTGTTCTCTTGACGTTCAGACCCATTAACATAGCGGACTGCTGATTTCCACCAACTGCGTAAATGTTACGACCGAATTTTGTGAACTTCAGCATAATGAACATCAGCACCAGCACAACCAGTGCGATCACTACGGAAAGGTATACATATGGATATAATGTAACACCGTGGCTGTTTGTATGTCCACCAAATGGGAGAGATACCTTCCAGCGTGCCAGTTTCTGGAAATCCAGGTTTGTAATACTGATCATTTCCTTGCTAATAACGGCTGTCATACCTCTGCCGAAGAACATGCCTGCCAGTGTAACGATGAATGGCTGAATGTCCAGGTAAGAGATCAGGAATCCCTGTACGGCACCGAATACAACACCTACGACCATGACAAATCCCATTGCTGCATATGCATTCATGTGCTTCTGCTCCATGAAGTATGCCAGGATCATGCAGTTCATGGCTACCATAGAACCAACGGAAATGTCGATTCCGCCTGTGATCAGCACCATCGTCATAGAGGTGGCGATTACGATCAGACCTGCGTTATTGATAAACAGATTTAAAAATACCTGCATTTTTGCAAATCCATTGTCTGCAAATACGACCATACCGATTCCATACATCACGAAGAACATAACGATGGTAATCAATAATAAGAATTTATTTGTATCGACTTCTTTTAATTTCTTCATAATCAATCCCCCATTCTCTGAGCACTTGCAACGGCTCTTTTTGCTTTGATCCTATGGAAGAATTTCATAAGCTCCGGTGACTGTAAGGATACGATGATCACTACGACGATTGCTTTATATACCGGAAGTACATCAGCAGATACACCCATAGAATAGAGTGTTGTTGTCAATGCCTGGATCGTATAGGCACCGATCAGACTTCCTGCCAGTGAGAACTTACCACCAGCCAGGCTGTTGCCGCCAAGTGCAACGGAAAGGATGGCATCCAGCTCGATGTTCAGACCGATGTTATTTGCATCGCAGGAATAGATTCTTGAGGAAGCTACTACACCGGCGATACCGGCAAATAAACCACAGATCGCATAGGTCAGGAACTGGATCGCTACCGGTTTCAGACCAACCAGCTTTGCTGCTCTTGAGTTAATACCGACGGTCTGGATATACAGACCCAGTGCTGTGTATTTTAAGATCAGGGCGGAGAGCACGATCATGATCACGGCTACAAAGATCGGAGTCGGGATCGGACATTTGCCGATCGTAGATCCAAGTACTTTATAAGAATCTACACGGATATATGTGATCTGTCCTTTTGTGATCAGCTGTGCAATACCACGGCCTGCTGTATACAGGATCAACGTCGCTACCATCGGCTGCACTCCCAGATTGGCTACCAGAAAACCATTCCAGATACCACAGAGGAGTGAAACAACCAGACCTGCCAGGATGGCGATCACCAGTGGACCTGCCAATGTGCTGACTGCCTGCTGGCCGCCGGCACAAATATATGTAACAACGGCTGCTGTCACTGCCATGATCGCTCCGACGGAGATATCTGTTCCACCGGAGGAGGAAGCTACCAGCGTCATGCCGATCGCCAAGATCGCAAGCTCACTTGCTCTGTTGATAATATCAATAATATAGCCATATAACACGCCATTCTTGATCGTTACTACGAAGAAGGAATGGGTATAGCTCACACTGACTAACAGCACGATTGCCAGACAAAGCAGTGGCAAAAACAGGCGTGCTCCTGTCACTTTCTTGATAAATGATTGTTCTTTCATGAATCTGCACCTCCCGCTATAGCCTGCATAATGCTGTTCTGTGAAAGCTCGTTTTCTTCCAGTTCACCTACTTTGGCACCATCACGAAGTACAAGCATTCTGCTGCAGGTTCTTATCATCTCTTCGATCTCTGAGGAAATAAACATAACCGTCATACCCTGATCTGCCAGATCCAGTACCAGCTTCTGTATCTCCGTCTTTGTACCGATATCAATACCACGTGTCGGCTCATCCAGGATCAGGAAATCCGGATTGGTCAAAAGCCATCTGCCGATGATTACCTTCTGCTGGTTACCACCGGATAACTGCTTGATCGGTGTCTCACGGCTGGCTGTCTTGATCTGCAGCTTCTCGATATATTCATCTGCAAATTTTTCCTGCTCTGCCCGGCTCAGTAGCTTAAACATGCCACGTTTTGCCTGCAATGCGATGATGATATTCTCACGGACGGACAGATCGGCGATGATACCCTCTGCTTTACGATCTTCCGGAAGATATGCCATACCGGCTTTGATCGCATCGATCGGAGCACCTACCAGGAGCTTCTGTCCCTTGAACTTCAAAGTACCGCTGTCCGGCTTATCTGCACCATAGATCGTACGAACCAGTTCGGAACGTCCGGAACCAAGCAGACCGGTCAGACCAACGACTTCGCCCTTCTTCACCTTCAGGTCATATGGCTTGATCGTTCCGGTATGTCCCAGTCCCTCTGCCTCAATGATCAGCTCACCGCTTGTATCTTTCTTATCCTGATGATCCTTCTTGATATCTGCCAGATCATCAAAG
>CAUCOL010000263.1 GCA_958444395.1 uncultured Lachnospiraceae bacterium | reverse complement strand
CTGGCAGGATAACGGCAGGAATAACCGACCCTTGCTACATTGACCCAGCCATCCTCCAGTGGCTGCCGAAGCACCTCCAGAGTATTCCGGTCAAACTCCGGCAGTTCATCTAAGAAAAGGACTCCGCCGGATGCCAGACTGATCTCTCCCGGTGTCGGATATCGTCCTCCGCCCGCCAGAGCCGTCTGTGTGATCGTATGATGCGGTGCCCGAAAGGGTCTGTGGGTAATCATCGGCTGCTCCTGTGACAACAGCCCCGCCACGCTGTATATCTTGGATATCTCCATCTTTTCTTCAAAGGATAACGATGGCATGATCCCCGGTATACATTTTGCGATCATGGATTTGCCGGAACCCGGCGGCCCGATCATCATAAAGTTATGCATTCCTGTCACTGCCACTTCTACCGCCCGCCGCACTGCTACCTGTCCCCGCACATTACAAAAATCCGGCGTCTCATTTTTCTGACCGGCTGTGGAAATCTCCTGTACATTCGGGCTTTCTGCTGCAGCCGGCGGCTTCCCCAGAAGCTCTACGACCTGCCGGAGACTGGCGACACCGATCACACCAATGCCATCGACCAGCTGCGCCTCTGCAACATTTTCCTGCGGCAGAATGCAGTACTGCAGTCCATGCTCCTTTGCCGTGTACACCATCGGCAGCACTCCCTGTACCGGGCGCACTTCTCCCTCCAATGTCAGTTCTCCCAAAAATAAAACAGATTGGATATGTTCTTCCAGAATACAGCCATATGCGACTAAAATAGAAATTGCGATCGCCAGATCATATCCGGTACCATCCTTGCGGATATCTGCTGGCGAAAGATTTACGGTTACCTTCTTCGGTGGAAAACGAAAGCCTGTATTTTTCAGTGCAATGCGCACCCGCTCCCTCGCCTCCTTTACCTCGGAGGAAAGATAACCAACCAGAGAAAAACCGGGCAGACCATCTGAAATGTCTGCCTCGATCTCAATAATACGTCCCTCGATCCCCTGGATCACGGAACAAAATGTTTTACTATACATACTGGCTCCTCTCACTGTCGTCAGAGAAGCTATTCCCACTCACACTATAGCATACGCCTTTTCGGAACGCAAACTATTTGTCGAGAATTTTCTTTAACTCTTCCATAAACGTGCTGACATCTTTAAATTCACGATAGACAGAAGCAAAACGTACATAGGCAACCGGATCCAGTGTCTCCAGCCGCTGCATGACCAGCTCACCGATATAACTGCTCGGAATCTCTTTATCCTCCCGATTGAAAATCTCTGCCTCTACCCCGTCAACCACCGCATTCATCTGATCGACAGAAATCGGCCTCTTGTGGCAGGAACGAAATACCCCTTTTTCGATCTTCGTCCGGTCATACGTTTCTCTTGTCTGATCTTTCTTGATCACAACCAGTGGAATCGACTCGACCTTTTCATAGGTCGTAAAACGCTTCTGACACTTATCACACTGACGTCTGCGGCGTATAGACGCATTCTCATCTGCCGGTCTTGAATCAATTACTCTTGTATCGTCTTCTCCACAAAATGGACACTTCATAGTTTTCCTCCATCCTTTGCATTATTCTGTCTCATCACAAAGCGGATGTCCGCCTTTCGCGTAAAAATGGTAATCTTTATATTTATTATAAAGATTACCATTTAAAATGCAAGTGCTTCTTTACCGGAAGCTATTTATCAGCCCACGGGCATTTCTGCAGGCATTCGTCCCGGTTCACTTCTACCAGGATCACATCTGTTCCGATCCGGCAGATCTGGCCAAATGGAACTACATATTCATGATCTCTCCCCCAGATGCCAAACACTTTGCCGGGTCCCGGTATGATCAGGTGTGTGACTTCCCCTGTTTTTATATCGAAGTCTACATCACAGACATTTCCCAGACGCTCCCCGTCACAGATATTGATGACCTCCTTTTCTCGAAGCTCACAGACCCTCATCGAATCTCCTTCCCTTCCTGTTTATGATCGGTCCCAGCTATCCCAGATACTGCCGCATGCTGCCCAGCGCCTTTTTCTCAAGACGACTCACCTGTGCCTGCGATATCCGGATTTCCTGTGCTACTTCCATCTGTGTTTTTCCTTCAAAATATCGAAGCTCTATAATCCTGTGTTCCCGTTCGGACAGACGATCGATCGCTGCTTTTAATGAGATCTTCTCTATCCATTTTTCCTCTTTATTCTTCTTATCGCTGACCTGATCCATAATATACAGGGTGTCACCGCTTTCTGCATAAACTGGTTCATATAATGAAACCGGACTCTGTATGGCATCCATCGCAAAAATAATCTCCTGCGACGGTATATTTAACTCTCTGGACAGTTCCTCGATCGTTGGTTCACGGTCTGTTTTCTTCATGATGCTTTCCTTCGTATAGATCGCTTTATATGCTGTATCCCGAATTGACCGGCTGACACGTATACTGTTATTATCCCGCAGATAACGGCGGATCTCGCCAATGATCATGGGAACCGCATACGTACTGAATTTTACATTTAATGTTGTATCAAAATGATCGATTGCCTTCATCAGTCCGATACAGCCGATCTGAAACAGATCATCCACATTTTCATTGGCATTTGAAAAACGCTGTATGATACTGAGCACCAGGCGCAGATTCCCTTTGATAAAAGTCTCTCTCGCCTCCCGGTCTCCTTCCTTGATCCGGTCAAACAGCTCTGTTTTCTCTTCATTCGTCAGCAAGGGCAGCTTTGATGTATTGACACCGCAAATCTCTACTTTATACAATGACATGTTTTCTTCTCCATTCTTTTGGATTGGTTGCAAGTTGTATTGCATAACAAACATTTCATGTTATGTAGGATTTGCGATTTCACCTGTTTTATACCTGTTCCAGCCGCAATATTTCTTTTCTCAGACGCTTAATGATCTTTTTCTCAAGGCGGGATATGTATGACTGGGATATTCCCATCATGTCCGCCACTTCTTTCTGGGTACGTTCCTGTCCATCTACGGTATTTAACCCAAAACGCAGTTCAATAATGACACGTTCCCGCTCGCTTAATTTTGCCAGCGCCAGCCGCAGCAGTTTCCGCTCTGCCTCATCCTCCATGTTCTGTGAGATCACATTCTCATCTGTTCCAAGAATATCCGACAAAAGCAGTTCATTTCCATCCCAGTCAACATTTAACGGCTCGTCGATCGATACCTCTAATTTGAGTTTGTTGTTTCTACGCAGATACATCAAAATCTCATTTTCGATACAACGCGAAGCATATGTTGCCAGCTTAATATTTTTTAACGGATTAAAGGTATTGATCGCTTTGATCAGACCGATCGTTCCGATCGAGATCAGA
>CAUCOL010000262.1 GCA_958444395.1 uncultured Lachnospiraceae bacterium | reverse complement strand
GGAAAGATACCTTTTCTGATCTGATGAACCTTTTGCTTTGCTTTTTCGTTATGTTATATGCCATGTCCAGTGTCGATGAGGTGAAATACGCCGAACTGGTTGCTTCGTTATCGAACAGCTTCAGTATATTCAGTGGTGGTGCACAGGCGATCGGAGAAGGACAGCTTGTTTCCAGTGGAGCCACGCAGCTGAATAATCTGGATGAATATTATTCGGATATGGGTAAGGCTGCTGAGGAGAACGACAACGAGGAAGATCCGATGGCTGAGTTGGAGAAACAGCAGCAGAAAGAACAGAAGGAAAAAGCAGAAGAACTTTACAGTGATGTAATGGATAAAGCAGAAAAAAACAAAACACAGGACGTAGTCGATGTGACGATGGACGATAATTATCAATATGTCATGATCTCGATGAGCGGTGGTATTTTGTTTGATTCCGGTAATGCACAGATCCGTTCCGGTGCAAAGTCCATATTGAGCAGAGTGGGCGACATATTAAAGAATTATCAGAAACACCGGATTAAGATTGAAGGGCATACAGATAATGTGCCGATACATAATGCGGAATATTCCAGCAACTTATGGCTGTCTACCGCCAGAGCGACAAAGGTTCTGGAGTATCTGACAGATGTAAAGAAGATTAACAAAGAGTATCTGGAGGCGTCCGGCAGAGGTGAACTTGATCCGGTTGCGGATAATGCAACGGAAAAGGGCAGAAGCAAGAACCGACGTGTCGAGATAAAAATCTATACAGATACCGACAGTTGATAAAGCGGTTTAACTGCATTCCGTTTTTTGACAGGATTGCAGTTTCGTTTCCATACAAAACAAGTAACAGAAATGAGGATTATTATGAAAAAGAACATATTCAGTGTAATTATTACAGCTCTTACCGTTATTAATGTTGTTTTGACAGCCATTATGTTTTTTGTGATGCTGCCTACATTTCAGAAGACGAATAATCTGATCACACAGGTTGCGTCTGTCTTAAATCTGGAACTGGATGCGGACAAAGATGCCAGCGCAGATGAAAAATATACTTTAAGTGATCTGGAAGAATATCCGGTTGCTTTTGATGACCAGCAGACACTGAACCTGGCAGCTTCTTCGGACGGAAAACTGCATTATGCTATGTTAAATGGCTATACGTTGTCCATTAACACAAAGGCAAAAGATTATAAAGACGTTAAGAAAATGATTGAATCAAACCAGACTAAGCTGACAGATATTGTTCGTGAGACGATCACATCCTGTACGGTAGACAATATATCAGAGGATGCTATTAAAAACGATGCATTAAAGAAGATTCAGGATCTGCTGGATTCCAAAACGGTAGTAGATCTTTCTATAACGAACTTTATGTATAATTAAAAGGTTTTCATTTAAAACAATTTATGCTATCATATAATTGTTTTAAAATATGAGATAGAATAAGTTTGGCTGAATCCGTCAGGTTTGGATTCAGGTGTGAGGTGAAAAGAAGATGAGTGATGTCTTGTCGCAGGACGAGATTGACAGTTTGCTTAGTGCGCTGAACAATGGAGAATTAAATCCGGAAGATATGAATAATACGACAGAACGGACTGTCAAAAATTATGATTTTGCGAGACCGTCGAAGTTTTCAAAGGATCATCTTCGAACATTGGAGATTATATTTGAAAATTATGGACGGCTGCTTTCCACCAACCTTCCGGCCTACTTGCGTAAGACTGTGCAGGTAGAGGTTATGAATGCTGAGGCGAATACATTTTCAGAGTTCTCCAATGCATTATCCAATCCGGTATTACTTGGAATTGTCAATTTTGCACCGTTAGAGGGCAATGTTTTGATTGAACTGGCATCAAATCTTGGATATGCCATCGTAGATCGTATGTTAGGTGGTGGAGGAAATCCACTGGATAAGACGCGAGACTTTACAGAGATTGAGTTAGTGATATTAGAGCGGGTTTTTGAAATGTGTACCAGTCTGCTGGTGGATCCGTGGGAAAGCGTAGTAGCGATTGAACCACGGTTGGAGAGGATTGAGACGAACTCACAGTTTGCACAGTTTATCTCTCCGAGTGAGATGACAGCAATCGTCACAATGAATATTCGTATTGGGACGATTGAAGGTTTGATGAATATCTGTATTCCATATGCTTGTGTGGAAACAGTTATTGATAAATTGAATACGAAGTACTGGTATTCCACGATGCGCGAGAAAGATAACGAGAGTTATCAGGATGCGATTGAGACGATCATAAATCATGCAAAGATACCGGTTCGTGCTGTGTTGGGTGAAAGCACGATATCTGTGAATGATTTTATGAACATTCAGCTTGGTGATGTGATCAAACTGAATGCAAAAGTGGATGATGAGCTGGATGTATATGTTGGTAATATACAGAAGTTTAAAGCACTTCCGGGTGCTACCTCAGATTCCTACGCAGTACGTGTAACATCAGTAATAAGGGAGGAACAATAAGTCTATGGATGGAATGTTATCGCAGGAGGAAATCGATGCATTAACAGGTGCGAATAATAGTTCGACAGAAGTACCGTCGTCAGGCATGGATCTGCTGACTGCCGCAGAGCAGGATGCAGTGGGAGAGATTGCCAATATTAATATGGGAACGGCAGCAACAACTTTGTCAACACTGCTGAACCATAAAGTAACGATTACTACACCGCAGGTTTCCTACGTTACACTGGACGAGATATCGGCTCAGTATGACAGACCTTGTGTCTTTATACATATTTCCTATATTGATGGAATTGATGGAAAGAATGTTTTGATCCTGAAGGAACAGGATGTTAAAGTGATTACCGACCTGATGATGGGAGGTGATGGTTCGAACACAGATGGTGAGTTGACGGAGCTGCATTTAAGTGCGATTAGCGAAGCAATGAACCAGATGATGGGATCTGCTGCCACTTCTTTATCGTCTATGTTAGATAAGAAGGTTGATATTAGTCCGCCTACAGCAAGTCTGGTGGATCTGAACGACAGCATTGATGATGCAGATCTGTCTTCTTTCCTGAAGGGAGAGGTTGTACAGGTTGCTTTTGATATGAAGATCGGCGATCTGGTAGACAGTCAGATCATGCAGTTGTATCCGGTGGAGTTTGCAAAAGAGTTATATAAGAAGTTTATTGGTGATGCAGGAATCGGTATGGCATCTGAACCGGCAGCAAGTACAACACCTGCTCCGGAGGCAGCACCTCAGATGCCACAGCAGCCGATGGCTCAGCCGGCAATGGGAGCAATGCAGCAGCCGGCTTATACGGCACCTGTTCAGAACGTGAATGTTGCGCCGGCACAGTTCCAGACGTTTAATCCGGGGGTTAGTCCTCTGA
>CAUCOL010000261.1 GCA_958444395.1 uncultured Lachnospiraceae bacterium | reverse complement strand
CGCAGAGATGGTGCGTGTCTATGGAGCGTGGATCCGGTCATTGCATCCGGATGCAATGATCCCGGTGCCGATCCATGCCAAAAGAATGCGGAAACGGGGCTTTAACCAGGCACAGGAGCTCGCAAAGAGAATCAGCCGGATCTGCGGAGTACCTGTATTGGACGACTGGCTGCTCCGCTGCAGGAATACATTGCCCCAGAAGGAGCTGAGCCGGACGGAGCGAAAGGTGAATCTGCAGGGGGCATTCACATTGGCGAAACAGTTGAATCAAACGCCGGAATGTGTTATAATTATAGATGATATTTATACGACGGGAAGCACGATAGAAGCGTGTTCTGCCGTATTAAAAGAGGCTGGTGTCCAGCGAATTTATTTTCTGTGCATCTGCACGGGAAAAGGGTATTAGTACAATGTCAGAGTTTCAAAGATTCAGGTAACATTGTATTAGAATGAAGAACAGAAGGGAGCATAGGAATGGATGTTAGAAATTGTAAGATATGTGGACGTTTATTCGATTATACCGGATCCGTCCTCTGCCCGGTGTGTAATCAGGCGATGGAGAAGAAGTTTGCGCAGGTGAAGGAATATATCCGGGAGAATCCAAAGAGCAGTCTGGCACAGATTTCAGAGGAGAACGAGGTGCCGGTACAGCAGCTGAAGAAATGGATCAAGGAAGAGCGTCTTTCCTTTACGAAAGACTCAGGGATCACATTGCAGTGTGAGAAATGTGGAGCTTCCATATTGACAGGACGTTATTGTGCAAACTGCAAGAAGACGATGACAAACAAATTGGAAGGGCTGTACACGCAGGAGCATCGTACAGAGCAAAGAAAATCCGGACTGGATGGAAATGGGCGCATGCGTTTTCTGAAATAGAGAAGGAGTTGTTTACCGGTGAGGAGGTGGCGACTTTTTGATAGAAGATGTACAGATTGAAGAAATATTCGACCGGGTGATCGTGGCTATCGCCGGTCTGATCGCTGACCTGGAGCTGGTCAAGGTAGAAGATGACCATATGATAACAGGTGATACTGTTATAGAGACATTATATACTACAGGCAATTTCGATGCATTTATCATGTGTCGGATCGAGCCACAGCTATATGAATATATCGTAAAAAAGATGCATGGAGACGTTTCTCCGGCCAGGCAGGATAAACCACTTTATCTGAATGAGTTTATGAATATGATCTGCGGAAGGGCGGTCTCTATTATCAACAATATTACGGGAAATGCATCCAGATTATCCGTACCTACTTTCTATATGCCGGGGGAGCACCCGGATGTGACACATCCTGCAGAGGCTGTCAGGAGATTGTCATACCAAAGTAAAGAAGGAAATATTGACCTGGAGATCCATTATACATTCTATAATAGAAAAGAGGAGATCTGTCATAGACAGAGCAAAGGAGGAAGGGCATGAAAAATACAACAATTATTGTGATTGATGACTCGCCATTTGCCTCAAAGCAGATTAAAGACTTGGTTGAGGAAAATGGTTACAGCGTAATAGGGTATGCCAAGAACGGAGAAGAGGGAATACAGCTGTATAAAGAGCAGCAGCCGGACATTGTTATTTTGGATATTATCATGCCGGGCATTGATGGTCTGGAGACAGCGGAGATCCTGATGAAGCTGAATCCAAAGGTAAAGATCCTGATGTTGAGTTCGCTGTGTGATTCCGGAACATTAGACGAGGTCAGAGGGATTGGTCTGAAGTATCTGATTCCAAAACCGTGGGAAGACGATGTTCTGCTGGCGACACTGGAGATGTTAAAGCAGCAGGATTAGCAGTAGACAGGAATCGTCGTATTTTGTACGGGGTATTCTTTGTGGCAGTTATGCCGGCAACACGAAGCTGTGGGAATTTATGCAAATTTAATAAAAGGGTTTCAATCCGCATAAATGTGGGATTTATACGGATTGAAGCTCTTTTTTTGTGCAAAAAAGCCTTGTCATTTTCCAGCAAAGAGAATAGTATGTAACAATGTTAATATTTAACAATGTTAAATAATCAGAAAGGAGCGAACAGATATGCATGATGCAATCGAAAAACTGCTGCATTCTGCCAGGCGTTTTTACAAGCTGCCGTATGGAAACGTATTACCGGGGCTGACGAAGCAGGAATATATCATGCTGATGGTGATTCAACAAAAAGATAAACAGGGGGTTGGCAGTCTGGCACAGAAAATGTGCTGTACGATGCCTGCAGCATCCCGTCTGCTGCGCTCTCTGGAAGAAAAGCATCTGATCCGGCGGATGGCAGATCCAAAGGACCGGCGGACGACACTGGTCAGCCCGACTCCGGAAGGAGAAGAATATATTCAGAGGGGAAAAGAGCAGATGCGTATCAAGGCGGATAAGATCGTGGAACGGATGGGAGAGGATAAAATACGCGAATTGACAAGACTGATCGATGAAATGTATCAGATTGTCGATGAAGTATTGGTCGAGAAAGGAGATAATTTATAAATATGTTTCGTATTATTAAACATATGAAGGGACAGGAAAAAGCAATCCTTGCGATCCTGTTACTGCTGGTGATCCAGGCATTCTGTGATCTGGCATTGCCGCAGTATACGTCAGATATCATAGATACCGGTATACAGAATAAAGGGGTCGTGTATGTCATGCCGGAGAAGATGACAAAAGAGGAATATGAGAGCGCGGCATGTTTTATGACAGAGGAGGAACGCTCATTATGGCAGAAGCTCTATCAGGAGAAGAAGAACTGCTATCAGCGTACTGCGACGAAAAAAGAATTAAAAGAATATGATGACCGCTTTGCGCTTCCAGTGATATTAAATGGACAGGTGCCACAGAAAGCAAAGCAGGCGATCGTGCAGCAGATGCAGGGAGAGAATAAAGAGGCTGTGTCACAGCAGCTGCTTGCGAAGCGGCAGGAAATGGAACAGAAGATGGATGCGATGGGAGATAGTATGGTTCATTCTACTGCTGTAGCATGTACGGTAAAGCAGGAACAGCTGGCAGGCGTGGATGTGGATCATAAGCAGACAATGTATCTGTGGTATGCCGGTGGAAAGATGCTTGCGATGGCATTTATCATGGCGTTGGCAGCAATTGGTGTCGGTTACTTTGCTTCCAGAGTCGGAGCGGGTGTCGGAAGAAATCTGCGAAGCAGCGTGTATGAAAAGGTAGTGGGTTTCTCGGATACCGAGATGAACCGGTTCTCAACGGCTTCCCTGATCACACGAAGCACAAATGATATCCAGCAGCTGCAGATGGTTTGTACGATGTTTCTCCGCATGGTGGCATATGCCCCGATCATCGGAATCGGCGGCATTATTAAAGTCGCACAGACCGGAGCCGGCATGGG
>CAUCOL010000260.1 GCA_958444395.1 uncultured Lachnospiraceae bacterium | reverse complement strand
TACCGATCAGAGGATAGGTCATTGTAACTGCCTGTCCTGCATAACTTGGGTCTGTCAGAACCTCCAGATAGCCGGTCATGGAAGTATTAAATACGATCTCACTGATAATTTCTTTGGTCGATCCAATACTTTTTCCCTCAAATACGGTTCCATCTTCTAAAATAAGAAACGCTTTCATTTAAATATCCCATTCCTTTCCGTTTAGATCTAATATCATTCCGGCAGTCTCTACCAGATTGGTAGCACTGTCCATACTCAACTTTTGTAAGTACCGATGGGCTTCCTCTTCTGTCATCTGATTTCGCTCCATCAATAGCTCCTTCGCTGTCTGAATCAGCCGCCGGTCTCCGTCACTCCGGGCTCTTGGCTTCTTTTTCTGCTTTTTCTTCCAGCGGTTATATTGTGTCATCATCATTTCCAGGGTATTTAACAGATCCTGTACTTTGATCGGCATCGGCAGTGATACGACATCACCGATATCACTGTCTTCTAATTTGGACGGAGAAGCCATCAGAAGCATCTGAAAGCCCTTCGGGAGATACTCCAGTACCTCAGAGAAGTGCATATCGGAAAACCGATAGCCACTGATCACCACGCCACCATCCAGTTGATTGACCGCACTGACAATCTGTGCTCCACTGTCACACACAAGGTTCACATCATATCCGTTACGTATCAGAAGTTTTCTTAAGTTTTTTGCGTCGTCCAGCTTTGGAAAAGCTATTATAATATCTGCCATTTAGAACGCCTCCTGTGTATTCGGGTATTCACTTTCAAACTCTTACACAGTGCCTAAATATCTGTCTGTTTCCCAAAGCGTAACCTGCTGGCAGTATTCATTCCATTCTGCATCTTTTCTCTTGACCATATGCCTGCAGATATGGTCGCCCAGAACATCATGTAAAAATACATCCTCCTGGAACCGTTTCACCGCTTCATGCAGGGTTCTTGGCAATGTCTCACAAGCCTCTAATTCCTGCTCGGTCATCTTGTCCATACATACCGGTGGTTCTATCTGCTGACGGATCCCGTCCAGTCCTGCTGCCAGGCAGGCTGCAATCACCAGATATGGATTTGCCGCACCATCCGGGCTGCGAAGCACTATCCGGGCTCCATCTCCTCCTATCGAGGTCAGGCGGATCAATGGGCTGGTATTGTGGCTTGACCAGCCTACAGACACCGGTGCCAGGTAGCCCGGTATCAGTCTTTTATAAGAATTTACGATCGGATTATTTACCAGAGACATATCGGCTATGTGCTGCAGAACACCTGCCATAAAATGATAGCCATCCTTGCTGATTCCCAGCGCATCCTCCGGGTCAGAGAAAATATTTTTTCCATTTTTTGACAATGAAAAGGTGTAATGCGCACCGGAGCCTTTCACATTCTTGCGTGGCTTTGGCATAAAGGTTGCATGCAGTCCATGACGTTTTGCAACAGTCCGGACAACCAGTCTGGTCGTCATGATCGCATCTGCCATCTGCAGAGCATCCGTATGCGTCATATCCAACACATGCTGTGCCGCTTCATCGGAATGATAAGAGGACTCCACCTCGATTCCCATATCCGCCAGATAAAGAACCATATCACGTCGTGCATTTTCACCGCAGTCAGCAGGTCCAACATCAAAATAGCCGCCCTTTTCACTCGAATGATTGGTCGGCTCTCCGTTCTCACCCAGGTCGAACAGAAAGAACTCATTCTTTAATGCAACATCAAAATCAAAGCCCATCTCTTTCGCCTGTGCGATTGTTCTTTTTAAAATATAACGACTGTCCCCATCAAAAGGCTTTCCGTCCGGTCTGATCACATCACAGATAAAACGGGCAACCTTTCCATGCTGCGGACGCCACGGAAAAATAACAAACGTATCTAAATCAGGAACTAAAAACAACTCCTCATACCCTGTTCCGCGAAAACCATCAATCGCAGCACAGTCAAATTTACAACGACCATCCAGAATCTGGTCGATCTGGTCAACGGTCGTCGCCATATTCTTAAGATTCCCTGCAATATCTGTAAACTGAAGACGAATAAACTCGATGTCTTCTTCTTCAATCATGTCTAAAATATCGTCTCTGGTATACTTCGCCACTTTGCATCCTCCTAATCCTGCTTTTTCTTTCGTGAAGCCTGCCCAATAAGGGGCATTCTACACATTTCTCCTATTATATAATGTATTTTCTTCTATGTCAAAATAAAATTAAAAAAAGAAGCTGCCACACGTTTTTTCCGGTTGATTTGTGCGACAACTTCCCTTTTCTTTTCATTATGTCTGTTTTATATTGTGATTACTCCAGATTTGTGTAACCCATCAGGTATTCATCTACCTCTTTTGCCACATGACGTCCTTCATTGATCCCCCATACGACCAGGGACTGTCCGCGATGCATATCACCGGCTGTAAATACCTTATCGACCGAGGTCTTATAAGATCCCTGTGCCGTCTCTACATTTGTGCGTGCATTGAGTTTTACGCCAAAGGCTTTGGCAATATAATCCTGTGTACCCAAAAATCCGGCTGCGATCAGTACCAGGTCTGCCGGAAGCTCAAATTCACTGCCCGGTATCTCTGTCATATTCAGTCTGCCGGTCTTTGGATCCTTTTTCGGCTCCAGCTTGATCAATTTAACTTTCTTTAATTTGCCACTCTTATCTGCCACAAATTCTTTCACGGTTGCCTGATAGATCCGGGGATCCTTTCCAAAGACAGCGATCGCTTCCTCCTGACCATAATCTGTCTTGCAGACTCTCGGCCACTCCGGCCACGGATTGGAAGCACTTCTCTGATCCGGCAGCTTTGGCATCATTTCGATCTGGGTAACCGACTTGGCGCCCTGACGGATAACCGTACCGACACAGTCGTTTCCTGTGTCACCGCCACCAATCACGACAACATCTTTGCCTTTGGCATTGACCCAGCCTTCTTTCTTACCGGTCAGAACATGCTTCGTGGAACGGGTCAGAAAATCTACTGCAAAGTAGATGCCGTCAGCTTCTCTGCCGGCTGCCTTGATGTCACGCGGATTGGAAGCACCGCAGGCAAGAATCACACTGTCATATTCCTTCAGAAGATCGGCAGCCTTTACATTTTTGCCAACATCTGCATTGACAACAAACTTCACGCCTTCCTTTTCCATCACTTTCTGTTTCCGGTCAATCACCCATTTCTCGAGCTTCATATTCGGAATACCATACATCAGCAGACCGCCGATATGGTCATTTCTCTCATAAACTGTTACGTTATGTCCTCTGCGGTTTAACTGATCTGCCGCTGCGAGTCCGGATGGACCGGAACCGATCACGGCAACCTTCTTTCCGGTACGCTTCTTCGGCGGCTGTGCATCCATCAGACC
>CAUCOL010000259.1 GCA_958444395.1 uncultured Lachnospiraceae bacterium | reverse complement strand
GCAAAAGCACCGAAGGTAAGTGCAAAGTCAGTTACTGTCAATGTGGGGAAAACAAAAAAGGTAACCGTTAAGAATGCACCGGCAAAGGCAAAGATTACCTGGAGTACCAGGAATAAAAAGATCGCTACGGTAAAGAGTGGTAAGATCAAAGGTATTAAAGTCGGTAAGACTTCTGTAATCTGCAAGGTAAGCTTTAAGCAGAAGAAGAAAAAAATAAAAAAGAAATTTACGATTAAAGTAACCGTTAAGAAAGTATCTGCAAAGCCGGCTATTACAACGGCACCGTCAGCACCGGCTACTTCTGCGGCAGCAGCAGCGGCAGCTACACAGACACCGGTTGTGTCTCAGGCACCGGCAGATCCGAATTCCAATCTGACGACAGAGCATTTGTCTGCAAATGGTATTACCACAAGGGACAATGGTCTGATGCGTAAGGAATTAAGTTCTCTGGATCTGATCAAGAAGTATATGGGACCCGGCTGGAATCTCGGAAACCAGATGGAGCAGTCCAACTGGAAAGGGGAATGGGAAACTGTCAAGGATTGTGAGACAAGTGCAGGCAACCCGGTTGCAACCCAGAAAACCTTTGATGGTCTGAAGAGCTACGGCATCAATACGGTACGTGTACCGGTAGCATGGTCGAACTTTATTTCAGATGATGGAAAATATACATTAAATGAAGACCTGATGAACCGTGTTGAGGAGATCATCAACTATGCATTAAACGATGAAATGTATGTTATCATCAACATTCACTGGGACGGTGGATGGTGGGGCAGATTTGGTGCAGAACCACTGGATGCCACGGACACACCGATCCGTGATGAAGCATGGAAGAAGTATGAATCCATCTGGACACAGATCGCAAACCGCTATAAAGAATACTCTGACCGCCTGATCTTTGAAGGGGCGAATGAGGAGCTGAGTGGACGTCTGAATGATGATTACAATCATCCGGAAAAAGGACAGGAAAACCAGACCGGAGTACTTGGTAAGGATGCAGACGATATTTACAAACTGGTCAATCAGATCAACCAGAAATTTGTCGACATCGTCAGAAGTACCGGAGGCAACAACCTGTACAGACATCTTCTCATCCCGGGTACAGGAAATGAATCCTGTGTGATCGGCGGTTATGATGGTGACTACTATCAGACAGACGGAACGATGGATGCACGTTACCAGATGCCGAAAGATACAGAAGAAAATGGGGTATCCAAACTGAGTGTATCTGTACATTATTATGATCCGACAGATTATGGTATTTCAGCGACTTCTACAACTCCGTGGGGCTACCGTGACTCCTGGGGGACAGAGGAAGATTACAAATATATGGATGAGCTGATGGGCAGACTGAGAGCATTTACAGATAAAGGATATGGAGTTATCATCGGTGAATGCGGCTGTGTTAAGGGCTACAAGGACAATGTAATCGATTATTTAACTGCGTTGTATAAAAATGCAGCAGAGATTGGCTGCTGTGCCGTACTTTGGGATGAGGGACATTATTATGAGCGTGCAAAAGGTTACTTTGCCTATGAGGATGTAGGAGAATTTTTCGCCAATCTGACAGGCTCTACACCAAATATTCCAAAGAATGCAAAACTGGTAAATACAGGTATTTCGGTAGTACCTACTGTAGAGAATACAAATCCAAAAGTGGTATACACCTGGGAAGGTGAATTTATGCGCCACACAGGAGATGGTGAGATTCCGGGACAGATCTATGCGGAAAGAGGCGATCTGTTTGATATGGTCAATCATGGTATTGGATTTACGACAAGCATTAAGGATGCAGCGGGTAACGATACGGACGAACTGCAGGCAGAGGTCAACAGTGAGTTCTGGAATATCCATCTGACAACAGACTGGAGCAAGATCGAACAGCCATGTATCCGTGTATATCCAATGGATAATGAGATCAGTAGGGGTGCCGATCTGCAGGTGGGTTATATAGAGAAAGCCGACAGTGCCGTTCGATTTGATGTGGATTATGATCAGAATGCCGGACAGTGGTGGACCGGTAAATATGTAGAACTGGATGCAGAAAATGTCAAAGGTTCATATCCCTGGGTATGGATCACGACAAATACATACACGGGCTGTTCTTTCGTAAAGATTGAGATCTGTGATGGTGCATACAATGCAGATGGAACCAGATATGTGCCGCAGGCAGCAGAAGAAAAATAAAACGTAATCCGTTGGAATAGTTCTATGCGGCAGTGCATAAATATGTGTGCACAAATGCACTGAAAAAGAGGGGTGTACCGGTTGAATCAGAGGATTTGCCGGTACGCCTTTTTAGTGTATAGGAAAATGCTCATAATGTAGAGTTGCCCTTTGTTCCTTTTCGGAAACCTGTCATTTCTTGCAAAGTATAATGCTCCGGGGGGGATAGCATTTGTATCTGTTTCTGTCGAAAAATGTGGAAAAAAGTAGAAGAACATCTATGGAGAATTTTATGAAATATGATAAAATAGAAAGAAAATGTACTGAAAATATACAGGGAAAGGTATGGTTAATATGAGCCGTTTGGCGGGAAAAAAGGTAATAATATGTGATGACAATGCATTGAATATAGAACTGGCACGCTATTATCTGGAGGAAATGCAGATGGAGGCGGCAGGCGTGCTGGGGGGACAGCGGGCAATTGAATTATTTCAGCAAAATCCCCCCTATACATTTGATGCGATCATCCTGGATATCCGTATGCCGGTCATGGATGGCATACGGGCGGCGAAGAAAATACGTCAGATGGGTCGGAAAGACAGTGAAACAGTAGCAATCCTCGCAGTGTCGGCAGATATGCCGGACGGCACATGGGAGGAGCTGCAGGAGGCAGGGATCGACGATCTGCTGCTAAAGCCATTAATACAGGAGGAACTGGAACAAAAACTGCTCAGAATAACTGACGGCAGATCATGACACTTGCAATCGTACCGGCGGCGGTAGACAGGAGCGCACCGGAAAGAGTCCAGCGCATGTGGGAGACCGGTTTGTGGTCTTTATCGGCTGTCGCAATAAAATAAACAGAAATCGTATAAAAAATTGTTTCGGAACAGCTCATCAGGACAGAGGCAAGAAAGCCCTGATATGAGTCTGTTCCGAATTCTTTATACAGATCCAGAAGCAGTCCGACTGCAGCAGAGGAAGAAACCATTTTGATCAGTGTCAGAGGGACAAGCTGTGCCGGAAAATGCAAGTGTTCCATCACAGGGGAGAGAAACTGTGCCAGGTGATTCAGCGTACCGGATTCACGCAGGATGCCAATCGCCATCATCAGCCCGATCAACGTGGGAAGAACGCCGAGTACAACCTTGAAGCCATCCAGGGCACCCTCCGTAAAGGCATGGAAAATATCCGTATG
>CAUCOL010000258.1 GCA_958444395.1 uncultured Lachnospiraceae bacterium | reverse complement strand
CTCTACCCATTGCTTATAGTAATCACAAAAAAGTGACATCTCGTTCATATCATATAGCATAAGCTACCTCCTATCTTCTTGCTGCTTACGCTGATATAAACAAATAAGGCTATAATAAATTAAACGATTTTATCAGTTGTTAATAAGTGGCTTTATCTCTTCTTCCAATGTTTTATGTAATGCAGCTATCATCTCCCCATAATATTTATATTTTGGTAAATCACGATTCCATTTTGCCTTGTACCCAACAAAATCTCCAGTCTTTTT
This sequence comes from uncultured Lachnospiraceae bacterium, assembly GCA_958444395.1. Classification (GTDB taxonomy): domain Bacteria; phylum Bacillota; class Clostridia; order Lachnospirales; family Lachnospiraceae; genus Jutongia. The sequence continues at coordinate 3,101 of CAUCOL010000258.1, read as the reverse complement.
TATTACACCTTCATTTGGAATCTCCCCATTTCTGTAATGCGTCGCAGCATACATTACTTCTTCTTTTGCCGCATACCAGACAACACAGAAATCGGTAACTACTTTGTCAATACAATCGTGCTTCATATTTTCCACAATATTCAAAATCGATTGTCCTTTGTATTTATTCTCATCCAGTTCAATCTCAGACACCAGATTCGACATGATATCCGCAATTTTTATATTCTCTTTTTTTAATTCTTCGATATACTGTTTTACCTCATTGATCTGTTTCTTCCGCTGCTCCGGTGTAATCTCTGTCTCATCATCCGGCGTTACAATATTCTGAATCAAATGAATGATATACTCATAATCTATTTTCGTATTGCTGTATGCCATCAGTTCATAGTTCATATCAATATCCGGCTTATCCTTTACATCGGAATCCGGATCCACAGTGGGATCTATGTTTGCTTTTATATTCAGATAATGCCCAGCATAATCTGTATATTCTTCTTCCGTAATGCCATATTGTTCCAGCATACTGTCTTCATATCTGCTAAATGATTTTAACTGTGCAAATAATTTATCAAAATTCTGAAACATTTTGACGAAAACAAACTTTTCCTTATCCGACAAGCCCGGAACATCCTCCGGTGTCTGTGCTGCAATACGTAATGCTGCAAGTGCCTTTTGAAAAGCAGGTTCTACTTCTTCCCATTCTGACACAGATACATCTTCGGTGCTACCTGCCGAATACAATCGTACTGCATTATCAACACTTTCTTTAAATGCATGTGGTGCCTGAAATGTCACGATCTGACCATATGCTTTGTTCTTATCGAGGATTCGATTCGTTCTGGAAAAAGCCTGTATCAGATCATGTGGACCCATCGGCTGTCTGTCGATAAATATAGTAGACAGACACGGTGCATCAAATCCGGTAAGCAGCCTGTCCACAACAATCACAAGATCTAACTGTTCACTTCTTCTCTTATACTTTGGATCCTTTCGAGCAAGTCTCTTATTCAGATTATCATTATATGTCTGTATCTGCGACAAATCATATGTCGTACCAAACATCGCATTATAATCATTCAAAGATTGCTGCATCTTCTGCTGATTCACCTGTGAACCTTCTTCATTTTCCGTAACAGAATATGTAATTGCAAATTTCGGAAAATCCGGTAATACCTGTTTTATTTTTTCATCGATCTGCAGAGACGTCTCACCCTTTTTCACTTTGGTAAGCAGATCATAATACTTCTGTGCAATCTGAATCGAACTGGTAGTAAGTAATCCTTCGTATGTCTCCCCTTTTCCATTTTGAAATCCTAATTTGTGGTAACATTTATTCAAGAGAATATTTAATACACTTAACATATGTGGCTCATTGTCATATGCACTACTATCCGTTTCATCCTTTATATTCTTCGGTCCATTATGTTCCACCTGAAATCCCAATACAGCACCATCATGAATCGCATTCTGAATCGTATATCTATGCAAACGCTCTCCATATAACTCTTCTGTCGTACGTGGCAGATCGCCCATCTGTGGATAAGGATTCTCCGCAAACCGTGGGGTACCGGTAAATCCATACCATAATGAATTTCCAAAAAAACGTTCTATTTCACGTTTGGTTCCCGGTGTCACCGCTCTATGACACTCGTCCACCACAAAAGCTATTTTTAATGCTCTTATCTTCTGATATTCCGGTGTATTTTCCTGCAAATTTTTTGTAATAAGTCTTTGCAATTTCTGAATGGTAGTTACGATCACCTGGCGATCTTCGGATTTTAATTTCTTCTTAAGGTCATTCACATTATCCGTTTCATTCACATCAATAAGATCATTATTGGCATATGCCTTAAATGCAACCGTCGTCTGTGTATCCAGATCTTTTCGATCAATCAGGAAAATCGTTTTATTGATCGACGGAATGTCCATCAAAAGATTTCTGGTCGCTTTGTAGGAAGTCAGTGTCTTTCCGGAACCTGTCGTATGCCACACAAAACCTGATTTACCAACCTTCGACGCCTCCCTTATCGCTTCGATGGCATGAATCTGATAGGGACGAAGCAGTATCAGACGCTTTGCTTCCTCATCCAATACAGTATACCTGGCGATCATTTCATGCGCCTGCGGTATGCTTAATACACTCTTAGCAAAATCAAGATAATCCGATACCGGATTATTGTCTTTATCCAACCATCCACATATAAACTTTGGATTTAATTCTGTATCGGAAGCCGCAGAAAAATACTTCGTGTCAACACCATTGCTGACTACAAACATCTGTACTGCAGAAAAAATCCCCGTAAATTTTCCCTCCCCGATATATTTCTTAATCTGCTGAAATCCCTCCATGTATGAATGCTGCTTATTCTTCAACTCAATATGTATCATAGGCAAGCCATTGATCATCAGCGTAACATCAAAACGTCTGTCCCTGGCGGACGTATAGTGATCTTCTTCGGTTTTCAGCGCACTATATTGGTTGATCACCTCATAAACACTGCTGCCCCCGGCAATATGCTCATGATTCATTACCACAAGATGCAGCTTTTGTGTATCACGCTGTACATGCACCTGCACCTTTCCATTCTCTCCTACAAGCCACTCTCCTGCCTTATAAAAGGATGAAAACTGCAGTTGGTTTTTCACCTGATCAAACTCTGCATCCGATAAACTCTCCCCATTCAGTCTGTCCTTATTGTTCTGTTCCAGAATATACTTAAAATTCCTCCACAGATCCTCTTCTGTCTTAAGATCTTCCCGATAGGTCCACTGAGAATCTCCGTAAACTAACTGCTCAATCAATTTTTTCTCGATCATTGACTCTAATTCTGCCATGATTATATTCTCCCTTCCTTTATCTGCTACTACATTTCTTTTTTTTCAACATGCAACCGTATATGATGTATTATCCTTAAATAATGCATTAACTTGTTTGGATTCTCCCCCGTATTATAAGTGATTAATTCCTCTTATTCTGCGGGTTTTTTCTTCTGAAAATATGCTTTTTAGACTAAATCAGGTGCTTTTTGGGGGTAAAAATGCTTATGCTGGTGAAGAGTGATGAGGTGATCGAGATCAGCAAAATATGCTGCGATCTTCTC
>CAUCOL010000257.1 GCA_958444395.1 uncultured Lachnospiraceae bacterium | reverse complement strand
GCTGCAGCAGGTGTTTATTATGAATTTACGCTTGTTCTGATGATGGTGGTGGATGGGCTTTTAGTCAAGGTTATATTGCCGGGGATCAATCTTTATTTTTTCTTAAGTGTCAGTAACCAGCTGGCAAGAGAGGACATGTTTTCAAAAATGGCGGAATTGATCCATGATCTGTTGAAAATGCTGATGAAGATTACGTTTGGCGTCACGATGGGGATGAATGTTGTGCAGGGGCTGATCGTGCCGGTGACAGCGCAGGTGAAGAATCTGTCAGTAGTGCGTGTTTCAGGAGCAATTCCTGGGATAGGCAATACGGTCAGTTCCGTGGCACAGACGATCTTATGTGCCGGAACTCTGTTAAAAAATGCCGTAGGAGTGACCGGCATGCTGGTCCTTTTCATGATCTGCAGTGTTCCGTTTATTCATATGCTTGTGCAGCGGTTTCTGTATCAGTTTGTGTCGGCAGCGATACAGCCGGTTTCTGATCCGAGGCTGGTGCGCAGTGTCTCTGCGGCAGCCCGGGCAGTGTCGATGCTTTTACAGGCAGTGGGATTTAGTGCCGTTTTATTTGTTGTGTCGATCGCAATCATCAGTACGATGACTACCCTGCTGTAGAAAGGGGAAGCGAAAATGGATTATATCATAAAAAATGTACTGGTCTATGTGGTGATGGTAACCGTTTTACATGCCCTGATCTCCCATCCGGGTTATCAGGAGCTGTTTCGGTTTGTCTGCGGAATGCTTTTTATCTTATTGTTTGTCAGTCCGCTGCTTGATCTGTTATCGGACAATACTACCTGGAAAAGTCTGCTGCAGAAGAACCTGTTTCAGATGGATCGCAAGGAATGGGGGCAGGAATGGGAGGTAACGGAAGGAGATTTTACAGAAATGCTGAAAAAACAATACACTACAGTAGTAGAAAGGCAGGTGGCGCAGGTGGTACAGCAGGAGGGGGAGAAGGCAGGGGAGATCTTGGTACAGGTGGCGGGAGAGGGTGCGGGAGAGATCCGGATTCATTCTGTCACAGTGGTACTGGCGGCACAGAAAGAAGAGGCAGCCGGTGGAAAGATTGTGATCGATCCGGTTCAGATACAACCAAAGGAGGATAAAAGCGTAAAAAAGACAATAACTGAAGGAACACGCAGACTGCGTTCGGTGATTGCACAGCAGTTGCAGATACAAAAGGAGGTGGTGAAGGTATGGCAGAAGATGGCATAAGGCAGATGCTATGGAAGAAAATAAGAGTATTGCAAAAGAGGCGGAAGGACATGGTGGATTTGTCCGGAGGGAAAAAAGAAAACAGGGATATGGCAGAGAATGGGATAACCCGGTGGATGATTCTGATCCTGGCGGGAATACTCCTTCTAATCCTGGCATGGCCATCTCGAAAACAGGATCGAACAAAGAAGAATGCATCGCAAAAGACGGCTGGGCAGAATACGCAGGATGAAACGGTATGGAATACGATGGAGGAATACGCTGCCGGACAGGAGAAAAAGGTGGAGGATGTGCTCAGTCAGGTAGAAGGAGTCGGGGATGTGGATGTGATGATCACACTGGCAGCATCGGAGGAAAAGATCACATTACAGGATGAGGATACCTCGCAGGAACAGAAAAAAGAGACGGACAGCAGTGGAGGAAGTCGGGAAAATACTGCTGCAAAAACAAAGACAGAACACGTATTAATCGAAGAAGAGAATGGAAAAAATCCGTATATTACACAGATTGCATCGCCAAAGATAGAGGGGGTCGTGGTAGTGGCGCAGGGAGCGGGAAAAGGGGTGGTGGATACGGAAATAATCGAAGCCATTGAGGCATTATTTCCTATTGAATCACATAAAATAAAAGTATTAAGGAAAGGTAATGGAGGTTGACCATGAAGAAATTTGCACGAAAAAATCAGATAATTATTACGGCACTTGCTGTTATGATCGCAGTGGCAGGGTATCTGAACTTTACCGGTCAGGAGATCAGTAAAAATGGATTAAAGAGCGTGTCTGTACAGTCTGGCAAGAAAGCAGCTACATCGGATACTGCAAAGGAGAGTGAACAGGATCAGAATACGAAAACAGATCTGTCTGCGGAGGACGAAGGGGGAGATTATGTGGTGACGGATCAGGGAGAGCTTACATCTGCATCGCAGGAAAATCCGGGAGAGGCTGTGATGGTATCCAATGCACTTGGTGAGGATTATTTTGCCTCTGCCAAGCTGACCAGAGAACAGAGTCGTGCGAAGAACAAGGAGACGCTGATGGATATCATTAATAATGAGAAGATTGCATCGAAGGATAAGAAAAGTGCGATCGACCAGGTTGCGGCATTGACAGAGGATGCGCAGATGGAGAGTGCTGCCGAACTGATGCTGCAGGCAAAGGGCTTTGAAGATGCTGTGGTCAGCATCGAAAAGGATGGTGCAGACGTCATCGTAAATGCCGAAAAGCTCACACAGCAGCAGCTGGCACAGATCATCGACATCGTCAAAAGAAAGACCGACATCGCCGCCCAAAACATCGTGATCACCCCGGTGTCCGTCCAGCAGACCAAATAGTCCACCCCGGAGATTCCAACCCCGCAATACATCCGGTTTCCGATCACTTCCATCATCCGCAGGTGCAGGCAGAATGAGGATTTTTGCACAACAGACTTTGAATATCTGTCAAACGAGGGATGAAAAATTGTCGCAGAGTATTAGTCTTTTCCAGGGCAGTCCTGCTTCCGGCTGATGGCGATGAATACGTGCTGAGAGTGTGTCTGAATCCCCGGCAGTCAGACTTAGACGGCACGCTTTCGCTACCTGAGCTGACGCAGCGGTGCATAACCTTCCTGTACTTCATAAATGAAGCACAGGAAGGAAAACACCGGCGAGCGCAGAGTGCCGTTCTAAGTTCTGACTGTCTGCTGACTGCCGGGGGTGAGTTTCGCTCTCAGCACGTAATTCAAACATCGTCATTAGCCGGAAGCAGGACTTGGAAAAGACGTAAGGTACCAAGACAATTTTTCATCCCTCGTTTGGCAGATATCGATGTGTTACAGGCAAAAATCACAGCCGCATTTTTTCTGCGGATGATGGAAGTGATCGGAAGTTCTGCTGCAGCAGGGGTTGGAATCTATGTGGGTGGACTTTTTGGTGGGGATCCGGGGAACAAAATAATTGCAAATGTCATGGAATTTGGTATAATGGATAGAATAAAGGTAACTATGTGAGGACAGAGCTTCGGATAGTTATGGATTATGGTTATTGTTAAGGTGCAAAGAAGGAGGGCGTGTATCGTGGCAAAGGAACATGAGTCAAAGGACTTTATTGCAGATAAAAAAGAAATCGGAGAAGTTAAAATTGCCTCTGATGTAGTGGCTGTGATCGCTGCACTGGCGGCGACAGAGATTGATG
>CAUCOL010000256.1 GCA_958444395.1 uncultured Lachnospiraceae bacterium | reverse complement strand
TCAGGAAAATAGGAAGCCTTGCCTTTTATGACTGCAGCAGCCTGGAGGAGATTACCTTTTCAGGTGCGTTGCAGACCGTCGGCAGTGATGTATTTATGAATTGCCGCAGGCTGCATAAAATGACGGTACGTGCTTCACTTCAGGCGGTGACCGGATTAAAGCAGCTGTTGACACAGAAAAAAGAAGATGTGGAAGTTTGTTTTATGCCGGAAGGAGAGCAGGCGCAGGCGGTTTTTTTTTATCCGGAGTATTTTGAAGGGTATGATGAGATCGGTCCGGCGCACATTTTTGCATTGAATCTGACTGGCGAGGGCTTCCGGGCAAGGCAGTGCTTTAAGGATGGCGTTGTAGATGTGGCAGCATATGACCGTATTTTTGAGCAGGCAAAGGCAGAGGAGAGCAGGGAGACACTTTGTACGATGGCAGCGGACCGACTCTGCTATCCGGCACTTTTGGGGCAGGAGGCGGAGAAAAGATACCAGGAATATCTGGGACAGGAACAGATCTATTACGCAAAGCAGCTGGTGCAAAGCAGAAAACTGCAGCAGTTGCAGTATCTGATCCGGCAGGAGATTTTTGGAACACAGACTCTGGAACAATGCATTGCCTGGGCATCGCAGGCGCATTGGCCGGAGGGGGCAGCGGCACTTCTGCAGCTGCAGACACAGCATGCTGTGCAAAGTGTACGAGAAAGGTATGCCTTTGATGATTTCTAAAAACAGACCGGGCAGGAAGCACTCCGGGGATAATGTTCTCTTCCTGGTGGTGGACTGCTGTATTCTGCAGGCATATAGCGGGAGAACGGGCAACAGAAAGGTGGGTGGATACGGATGGAAGATGAACAGATCCGACAGAAGCATATAGAAACACAGACGGAATGGGAAATACGTATGTCCGAAAAGATCCTGGGGTTTGTTCGGGATGAATTGTATATGGATCTGCGTTATATGGGACAGGCTCTGACTGTGCTGACTCCGTGTCCGGAGGAACAGATCCGGACCTTTGCTACGGATGGGATCTACCTTAAGTATTCCACAGAGCAGATGCTTCGCGTCTTTAAAGAGAATCCGGCGTATCTGAACCGTCTGCTTCTGCATGTGATCTTTCACTGCCTGTATGCGCATCTTTGGATCGGAGGACAAAGAAAACGTTTTCTGTGGCACATAGCCTGTGACATAGCGGTGGAATATACGATCGACAAGCTGGATAAGCCATGTACAAGACGGGTACTTGGCTGGATCCGGCAAGAGGTATATCGTCAGCTGGAAGAACAGCCCGAGGGAATCAGTGCCGCTGTGATCTATCGCTGGCTGCTGCCACAGCGGGAGAGGTGGGAGGAGCTTCGGAGAGAATTTGGCGCTGACGACCATCGCTACTGGCCGAAAGAGGAAAAGGGGCAGGCAATGCCACAGATCCAGCAGCAGGCACAGAAACGATGGAATCAGACAGCACGTCAGACGCAACTGGAGCAAAAGAAAAAGGGGGAAGATTCCAACCAGGAGATCCGGCTGCTGCAGATGCAGATCCAGGCAGGACGACAGAAACGAAACTATCGTGATTTTTTACGAAAATTTACCAGATTACGGGAAGAATTACACAGTGATCCGGATACCTTTGATCTGAGTTTTTATACCTATGGACTGTCGCTGTATCAGAATATGCCATTGATTGAACCGCTTGAAAGCAGAGAGGTGCAAAAAATCCGTGATTTCGTGATCGTGATCGACACAAGCTATTCGACGAGCGGACCGCTGGTAGAACACTTCCTGCAGGAGACATTGGAGCTGCTGCTGGAACAGGACAGCTTTATGGAGCATACCAGGATCTGCCTGCTGCAGTGTGACGACGAGGTGCGTGCAGAGCAGATCCTGACGAACAGACAGCAGATCGAACAGATATTTCATGACTTTAAATTGAGCGGCGGTGGGGGAACAGACTTCAGGCCGGCTTTTGCACGCGTGGAACAGCTGCAGGAGCAGGGAATCATAAAGAAGCCGGAAGGACTTTTGTATTTTACGGATGGACAAGGCATTTACCCGAAAAAGTGTCCGTCTTATCAGACTGCCTTTTTATATCTGAAAGAATACGACAGAGAGAAAGTACCATCCTGGGCAATGCAGATGCTGCTGGAGCCGGAGAAAGGGAGAGAATAAACGATGAATATAAAAGAAGCAAAACAGGAGATCACGCATACGATACAGGCGTATTTGAAGAAAGACGAGGCAGGAGGCTACTGCATTCCGGCTATCCGGCAGAGACCGATCCTTTTGATGGGACCGCCGGGAATCGGAAAGACGCAGATCATGGAGCAGGTAGCAAGGGAATGCCATGTGGGACTTGTGGCATATACGATCACACATCATACCAGACAGAGTGCAGTGGGACTTCCTTTTATCAAAGAGGAGGTCTATGCGGGAAAGAAGTATTCTGTGACGGAATATACGATGAGTGAGATTATTGCCAGCATCTACCGGAAGATGGAGGAAACAGGACAGATGGAAGGTATCCTGTTTATCGATGAGATCAACTGTGTGTCCGAAACACTGGCACCGACGATGCTGCAGTTTCTGCAGTGTAAAACATTTGGCAATCAGGCAGTACCGGAGGGCTGGATCATTGTAGCGGCGGGAAATCCGCCGGAGTACAACCGTTCGGTGCGTGATTTTGACATGGTGACACTGGATCGTGTCAGACGGATCGATATAGAGGCAGATTATGCGGTCTGGAAAGAATATGCCAGACAGCAGGGAATGCATGGTGCATTGCTTAGTTATCTGGAGCTGCGTCCCAATAATTTTTATAAAGTAGAATCGGATGTAGATGGCCTACGTTTTGTAACCGCCAGAGGCTGGGAGGATTTGAGCAGCCTGATGCAGATCTATGAGCGGATGGGATTGTCTGTCAATGAAGAGATCGTACATGAATTTTTACGGCATGAGGATGTGGCAGAAGATGTGGCAGCCTATCTCGATCTGTATAAAAAATATCAGGATGATTATGGGATCCCGGATATTTTGCAGGGAAATGTAAAACCGCAGGTTTATGAAAGGGTCTTTCGGGCTGCTTTCGATGAAAAACTCAGCGTGGTGAACCTTTTGCTGGACGGATTACTGCTTACAATCCGGGAGGCGCAGGAGACAAAAACGCAGACAGATGCATGGTTTGCTTTCTTAAAAGAGTATAAAAAGCGGCTGACAGAAGGAGAAACAAAAGAACTCTATGCGCATATGCTGCAGCAGAGACAGGAACAGACCGGGCAGGCAGTCAAAGCAGGATATTATGACAGAACACAGCAGAAGCTGGAACAGCAGCTGTTACAGCTCTTGAAGGAGAACCAGCCGGAAGAGGGCGGGACACCACAGGAGAAATTTGCCGGAGCACGCAAGGGC
>CAUCOL010000255.1 GCA_958444395.1 uncultured Lachnospiraceae bacterium | reverse complement strand
GGTGCAACGAACCTGGTGACCGGTATTGCAACTGCAAATTATGACAGTGTTCCTCTGGTATGTATTACGGGACAGGTGCCGTTGAACCTGATGGGAAATGACGCATTTCAGGAGGTAGACATCGTTGGGATTACCCGAAATATCTGTAAATACGCTGTGACAGTCCGCAAGAGAGAGGATCTGGGACGGATCATTAAAGAGGCATTTTATATCGCACGTACCGGCAGACCTGGTCCGGTCGTGATCGATCTGCCAAAGGATATTCAGCAGGCAATGGGCAGTGAGGAGTATCCACAGGAGGTATCGATCCGTGGCTATAAACCAAATGAAGGAGTTCATGTTGGTCAGATCAAGAAGGCTGTCAGCACGTTAAAAAAAGCGAAGAAGCCGTTATTCCTGATCGGTGGCGGTGTTAATATTTCCGGCGCCAATGCACAGATGCTGGAGCTGACAGAGCGGACAGGCGTTCCGGTGATCACGACGATCATGGGCAAGGGCGCGATCCCTACGACGCATCCGTTATATCTGGGAAATATCGGTATTCACGGAAGCTATGCGGCAAACCATGCGATCAGTGAATGTGATGTGCTGTTCTCGATCGGTACGAGATTTAATGACCGTATCACCGGAAAGATCAGTGAATTTGCCAAGAATGCTACGATCATACATATTGATGTAGATTCGGCTTCTATCTCTAAGAATATCGAAGTGGATATTCCAATCGTAGCAGATGCGAAGCTGGCGATTGAGAAGCTGTTAGAATATATAACACCGTTAAAGGTAGAAAAATGGACGAAACATGTACAGGAGTGGAAGCAGGAATATCCGATCAATATGGACAAATATCCGGGCGTTACACCGGAGAAGGTTATCCGGTATATCAATGAGCATTACGATCGTCCGATCGTTGCAACAGACGTAGGACAGAATCAGCTCTGGACGACGCAGTTCCTGGATCTGAAAGGAAATCGTCAGCTGTTGACATCCGGTGGACTGGGTACGATGGGATATGGATTCCCGGCAGCGGTAGGAGCACAGATTGGCAATCCGGAGGCAGATGTCTTTGCTATTTCCGGCGATGGCGGGATGCAGATGAATATCCAGGAATTTGCGACAGCAGTAGCATTGGAGCTGCCACTGACATTGATCGTATTTAATAACGGATATCTGGGCAATGTGCGCCAGTGGCAGCAATTATTCTTCAATAAGAGATATTCCAGTACCTGTCTGACATATCGTAAGAGCTGTCAGCGGGATTGTATGAATAAGGATAAATGCTGTCCAAAGTATATTCCGGATTTCGTAAAGCTGGCGGAAAGCTATGAGGCATATGGCATGCGTATCATGAAGGAAGAGGATATCGCAAAAGCATTTGCCTTTGCAGATGCGCACAAAAATGCTCCAACGCTGCTTGAATTTATCATTGACCGCGAAGCAAATGTTTCACCGATGGTACCGGGAGGTAAGCCGTTAAATGAAATGATCATGGATTGTTAGATCGTGGCTTGTGAATAGAAGAACCGCACATGTGAATTGAGACCGGCCGTTTTATGCTGCCGGTGAATAGAAAGGATTATTTGTATGGAAACAAAGAAACGTTGTATTTCAGCATATGTAGAGAATCAGATCGGTGTTCTGGCGAAGGTGTCCGGGCTGTTCTCCGGTAAAAACTACAATCTGGACACGCTGACAGTAGGCGAGACGGAGGATCCGACCATGTCACGTATGACAATCGGACTGACCTGTGATGACCTTACATTTGAGCAGATTATCAAACAGTTGAACCGGAGTATCGAGGTCATCAAAGTCATTGATTTCACGGATATTCCGATCCACAAAAAGGAACTCTTATTTATCAAGGTCAATAGCTGCAGCGAGAAAGACAAGGAAGAGATCTTCCGCATTGCACAGACCTTTGGACTCACGATCTCCGACTATAACAAGAACACAGTCCTGATCGAATGCATCCAGACGGAGCAGAAGAATAACGACATGATCGAGCTGTTCCGCAAGACGTTCATCAACCGCATCGAAGTGGTACGCGGTGGCAGCGTCGCAATCGAAGCCATCTCCATCACTGAAAAGTAAAGTAGCATCCTCAGACCATAAACGTCCCATAACGTTACAAGAGACAGCTGCCGATCCGATCGATCCGCCACAGAAGAAAATGTAAATGGAATTTTTGTTCTGTAGTTTTTGAGGGTCTACATAAATGAGGACAAAAATTGTCTTGGTACCTTACGCCTTTCCCAAGTTCCCACTTTGCCGGATTACGATGTTTGAATTACGTGCTGCTTTCGGTATTCTTTGGGGGTGCAGCCGAATTTTTTGAGGAACATTTTGGAGAAGTAACTCAAGTGGTTGAAGCCGCAGGATAAGGCGATGGATGTTATGCTGTAGGAGGTATTGCGCAGCAGGGAGCAGCTGATATCCATACGGTAAATGTTTAAGTAGGTGATCGGTGCCTGCTGCATATATTTCTTGAAGATCTGACAGCATTTGCTGCGACTGATATTAGCAGAGGCGGCGATATCCTCCAGGGTGACCGCTTCGGAATAATGCTGTGTGATATAGGTGATCATTTCCTTCTGCAGATGGATGTCCGGATCCTGTGCCATCGGATTGATATACAGGCTGGCATCACACTGGTGGTAAAGTACATTCCAGAGGAGATAGAAAGCACTGATGACATGGTAGTCCTGCAGGCTGTGGCGCAGATAGGAGTCATAAAGATCCTGCATTGTCCGGACGAATTCAGTCGGGGCAGGACGATCCTTTGTAAAATACCAGTATTCAATCGCGGGAGCATTGATGATCGGCTGTACATATTTCTGGTACATATACAGATTACATTTCAGCAGTTCCGGGTGGAACAGCATACAGGTAAATATACATTCTCTTTCGTGATAAGCATATCCAAAATGCATCTGATGCGAATTGACGATCAATATATCGCCGGCATGCAGATGCAGAATCTTTCCATTGATATCATATAACATTTCACCTTCAAAAATATACAATAATTCCAGGTCCTCATGCCAGTGGCAAAGTGCACGCATGTCCGTAAATTGGGACAGCTTCCTGGACTGAATTGCATAGGGTATCTCCGGTGACTGATACCGGATCACTTCTGCTGCATTCTGCAGCACCTCAATATCGATCATAACAACCTTCCCCTTCCATCACAATAAATCACCTTTCCATCCAAAAACATCGGCTGCCGCCTCTGCCCATATCGCCGTTATGCGGAATAAAAACAGATTTTTGCTTGTGTACCTGCCAATGTCTGCCAGAGAAATAGTAAAAAAATGTCGCAGAGTATTAGACTTTTCCAGGTCAGTTTCCATCCGGCTTGTTTGCGATGAATACGTGCGAAGAGTGTGTCTGAACCCC
>CAUCOL010000254.1 GCA_958444395.1 uncultured Lachnospiraceae bacterium | reverse complement strand
AGAGAGCGCAGACAGCGGCGCAGGAAGAAGAGAGATGGACGTGGAAGGTGATGATGTCACAACACTTGAGGTATGGACATTCATCGAGAACCATCAGGATTTCTATACCAACATGGCTGAGAAATGGAATGAGGAAAACCCGGATAAGAAAGTAAAACTTGTTTTATCCAACATGGCATATGATGATATGCACAACAAATTATCACTGGCATTAGAGTCAGGAGAAGGTGCTCCGGATGTCGTTGATATCGAGCTTGGTAAATTTCCTGCATTCATGACAGGAGATATCGGATTAAAACCATTAAACGATGCAGTAGAGCCATATCTTGATAATGTAGTTGAGTCCAGATTACAGCTTTATTCCAAAGACGGTAACTATTATGGATTCCCGACGCACGTTGGTACAACCGTTGCTTTCTACAACACCGAAGCATTAGAGGCTGCAGGTATTGATTACACAACCATCAAGACCTGGGATGACTTCAAAGAAGCAGGTGCAAAATACAAAGAAGCAACCGGAAAAACATTTGCAGCATGTGAGACAACTGCTCAGTGGACATTAAACTTAATGCTCGCTCAGAAAGGCGGAGATTACTTAAATGATGATGGAAGCCTTGCAGTAAACAATGACACTATGGTGGAATGTTTACAGACCATGAAAGATATGCAGGATGCAGGTGCTATGGACGTAATCGCCGGTGGACAGCCTGACAACGAAGAAGCATATCCGTTATACAACAGCGGTGATGTTGCAGCAGCAATCATGCCATTCTGGCAGACAAGCCGTTATTTAAGCTACATGACAGACCTTTCCGGTAAAGTTGCAATCGCAGCACCTCCTGTATTTGGTGACAACGATGCAGTAAAGACCATCGGTGGTGGTGGTACAGGTACAGCAGTTGTAGCATCCAGCCCGAATGCTGACCTTGCAGCAGAAGTATTCGCTTACATCAAACTTTCTGACACAGCAAACGTAGAAGTTTGGAACGTATTAGGATTTGACCCGGTCAACACAGCAGTATGGACAGACAAATCCGTAACAGAGAACCCGGATAACCAGTATGTACAGTACTTCAACACAAAACCATTTGATGCATTATTAGATGTTCAGGACGGCATCGGATTACTAACCTGCTACACAGATGAGAAGATGCCATCTATCAACAATATGTTCTGTACAGAGACTTTAAACAATGTTTTCGAGTCCGGTATGGATGTGAAAGAAGCGTTAGACGAAGCACAGTCCGCACTTCAGAATGAATTTGGAGAATAAGAAACAGGTTTAAAACAGGCAGGGATGTGGGGCAGATGTCCTGCATCCTGTTTCCTGTTATGAGGGAAAAGGGGGCATTACAGCATGAATAAAGTGAAGAAGTTTTTGTATTCGCAAAAAGCAGCACCTTATGTGTTTATTCTTCCATTTGTTCTGACAGTCATTTTGTTTTGGGTATTCCCGATCGCAAACGGTGTACTGTTAAGTTTTCAGGACGTCCTGAAAAACAAATGGGTTGGAATGAGCAATTACAAGAGATTACTCTCAGATACATATTTCCGGAAAGCAGTCTGGAACAGTTTTAAATACATGGTGGGAACACTGGTACTTTTAATTCCGTTTCCGATGTTATTTGCAAGTATGTTAAACAGTAAACTGATGAAGGCAAAGGGATTTTTCAAATCTGTTTACTTTATTCCTGCACTGACATCCGTTGTCGTTGTAGGTACGATTTTCCGTCTGATGTTTGGTGAGATGGACACAGCACTTGCAAACCAGATTTTAAATTTCTTTGGACATTCTTCCATCAAATGGCTGAAAGGTGAATGGACTGGATACTTTGCACTTCTTCTGGTAGCGTGCTGGCGCTGGACCGGTGTTAATATCCTCTATTTCCTTGCTGGGTTACAGAATATCTCCACGGATCTCTACGAGGCGGCTTCCATCGACGGAGCGACAAAGTGGCAGCAGTTTAAGAGCATTTCTGTACCGCTTGTAAAACCGACCACGATCTATGTATTAACGATCAGTATTTATGCAGGATTGTCCATGTTCCTTGAGTCTTATATGTTATGGAAAGGAAACAACTCTCCACAGAATATCGGACTTACGATCGTTGGTTATCTGTATCGTCAGGGTATTGAGAAACGTGCAATGGGATATGCATGTGCGGTTGGTTTAGTGCTTCTTATCATCGTTATGATCATTAACGTCATTCAGCTTGCACTGACCGGAACATTTAAGAAGGAGGAGAGATAATATGGCAGCAGAATCTATTGGAATGAGCCAGAAAAAGAAAGATAGGGCAGCAACCATAGGTATGATCATATTTTTTTCTATCCTTGGGATCCTTACCATTCTGCCGATCTACTTATTAGTACTGGCAAGCTTTAAACCGGGAAACTTCCTGCTTCAGTATGGACTAAACCTGAATCTGGATATCCCGCATCTGACATTGGATAATTACAGATTATTATTTACAGGAAAACATGATTACTGGACATGGTTTGGCAACAGCCTGATTCTGACGGTCATTACTGTGATCCTGACCTTAGCCATCAGTGCATTTGTTGCATATGGATTTGCAGCCTATGATTTTAAGGGAAAGAATTTCTTCTTTATTATAGTGCTTCTGATCCTGTCTGTACCGTTTGAGGTTATTATGCTCCCTCTGTACAAGCAGATTTCAGGCTGGGGCATGATGGACAGTTATGTATCGGTAGTACTTCCGTTTTTAGCACATGCATCCACGATTTTTTTCTTCCGTCAGTATCTTTTAGGACTGCCAAAGTCATTGATCGAAGCAGGTCGTATCGATGGTGCAACAGAGTACGGTATCTTTTTTAAACTGATCGTGCCGATCATGAAACCGGCATTTTCCGCAATGGCGATCTTAAATGGTATGAATGCATGGAATAACTATCTGTGGCCGTTATTAGTCATCCGTTCTGCAGATAAATATACACTGACCATTGGTCTTAACACGCTGATCAATCCGTATGGTGATAACTACAGTCTGTTAGTTGTCGGTTCTGTATTTTCTATCATACCGATCTTCGTATTATTTATCTGTTTCCAGAAATACTTTATCGAAGGTATGACAGCAGGTGCAGTAAAAGAGTAAGATTTTAAGTGACAGGAGGAAATATGTATGAGTAGAAAAGCAAAAATGGTACTGGATAAAGAATTTCAGATCGCTCCGATCGATAAAAGAATTTACGGTTCTTTTATCGAGCATCTTGGAAGAGCGGTATACGAAGGAATTTACCAGCCGGGACATCCGTCCGCAGACGAGGATGGATTCCGCAAAGATGTGATGGAACTGGTAAAGGAGCTGGATGTGCCGATCATCCGTTATCCGGGCGGCAACTTTGTATCAAACTTTTTCTGGGAGGACTCTGTGGG
>CAUCOL010000253.1 GCA_958444395.1 uncultured Lachnospiraceae bacterium | reverse complement strand
GTATTGGAGAAGACAGAAGGAAACTTCTGCGGTATTGGTGCGTATGTATCGCAAAATGCGACAACAGGTGCCATTACGATCGTACAGCCGATGAAGAACAGTCCGGCAAAGAAAGCAGGGATCCAGGCAGACGATGTGATCTGTAAGGTAGACGGAGAATCCGTAGCCAATATGGATCTGACGACAGTTACCAGCAAGATGAAAGGAGAACCGGGTACAACGGTTGAGATTGAAGTGGCACGTAAGGGGACCAAAGAGAACCTGACCTTTCAGATCGTACGGCAAAAGATTGAAACCGATACAGTGGCATATAAGATACTGGATGATTCGATTGGTTATATTGCTGTCAGTGAATTTGATGAAGTGACACCGACACAGTTTAAAAAGGCACTGAATCATTTAGAGGAGAAAGGTGAAAAAAGTCTGATCATTGATCTGCGGGACAATGGCGGCGGGCTTTTGAAAGCGGCGATCGATATGTTGAACCGTATGCTTCCCAAAGGAGTTGTAGTATATACGCAGGACAAAGATGGAAAGAAAGAATATTATTATTCTGACAATAAAGAATCCTTCAATAAGCCGGTTGCAATCCTGGTAAATGAAAACACAGCCAGTGCTTCAGAGGTTTTTTCCGGTGCTATGCAGGATTATGAAAAGGCAGTGCTGATCGGCACGAAGACATTTGGCAAGGGCATCGTGCAGAGTGTGTTTAACCTGTACGATGGCAGTGCAGTAAAGTTTACTACATCCAAATATTATACGCCGAAAGGACGCAACATTCACGGAACCGGTCTGGAGCCGGATCAGGAGGCGGAGCTGACGGATCAGACATATAAACAGAAGGGAAGTGGACTGACGCTGGACAGTCAGGTGGAAGCTGCCGTAGAATATTTGAAAGATAAGTAACGTTTTTTGACACAATGCATCAGCGGAATGGGGAATAATATGAAAGTACAGCTTTTTTCGACATTAAAAGGGTATAAAAGAGAATACTTTGCAAAGGATATACTATCAGGCATTATCATCGCGGCAGTATCGATACCGATTGCTATGGGCTATGCGGAAGTCTCCGGACTTCCGGCAGTCTATGGCCTTTATGGTTCTGTACTGCCTATTTTGTTATTTGCCCTGCTTTCCACGTCACCACAGTTTATTTTCGGAGTCGATGCAGCACCGGCGGCAATCGTTGGGGCAGCAGCCTCCTCGCTGGGGATCACGGCGGGATCGCAGGAGGCGAAGCAGTTTATTCCGATGGTTGCCTTATTTGCCGGCTTGTGGCTATTGCTATTCGCTGTATTAAAGGCAGGCAAAATGGTGGAATTTATCTCGACACCGGTGATGGGTGGATTCATCAGTGGAATCGCAGTTACGATTATACTGATGCAGATACCGAAGATTCTGGGTGGCTCCTCCGGATCCGGAGAACTGATCGAACTGGTGCGACATATCGGAGAAACGGTCAGGCACATAAACGGAATATCTGTTTTGCTTGGGGTTATTTCACTGACAATTATCGTTTTGGCGAGAAGGATCGCTCCCAAATTTCCGATGGTGGTTGTCATCATGGCAGCAGGTGTCTGTCTGTCCTATTTTGGTCACATAGAGCAGTATGGCGTGAAGATGCTTGCTTCGGTAGAGAGCGGACTGGGTGGTCTGGTCATCCCGGTTTCGATGAATGCAAACTGGACACAGGCAGCCGGACGCGGACTGATGGTGGCAGTAGTTATTATGGCAGAAACCTTATTATCAGAGAATAATTTTGCTTTTCGGGGAGGTTATAAGATTCGGGATAATCAGGAGATTCTTGCCTGTGCAGCCGGCAATCTGGCAGCGGCTTTTGTGGGGTGCTGTCCGGTCAATGGAAGCATTTCACGTACATCTATGAATGACCAGTATGGAGGAAAGACACAGGTCGTGTCAATCACGGCGGGAATCGTCATGGCGGGGATTCTTTTATTTGGTACAGGTTTTATACAGTATCTGCCGGTGCCGGTACTGACAGCGATCGTTATCTCCGCATTAATGAAGGTTGTGGAATTTGATCTGGCAGTGCGTTTGTATAAAGTCAGCCGGAATGAATTCTATATTTTTCTGGCTGCATTTGTCAGTGTGCTGCTGCTTGGAACAATCTATGGCGTAATCATCGGCATTCTTCTTTCCTTTGTGGCGGTTGTACTGAAAGCAACCAATCCGCCAAGAACTTTTCTCGGTGTAATACCGGGACGGGATGGATATTATGATTTGCAGAGAAATCATTATGCATATGAAATAGAGCATGTGGTGATCTACCGCTTTAGTGAAAGCCTGTTCTTTGCCAATATCAAAATATTTCAGGAGGATATTGAGCGAAGCATCCGGCCGGACACGAAAGTCGTGATCGTCGATGCGGGTGCAGTAACGAGTCTGGATATTACGGCAGCCGACCGTCTGGAACTGTTAGCTGTCAGCCTGGAGCGGAAAGGGATCCGGTTCTACCTGACCGAGCATATGGCATCCGTTAATGATCAGATGCGTCGTCTGGGGATTGGACATTTGATTGAAAAAGGGCATGTACGTCGAACAATCACAGCAGCACTGCATGACAGTGGGGTGCTGGAGCCGTATCCATTGAAAGGATTGCATGTGCAGGAGCGCAGAAGGATCTTAGATCTTCCGGCAGAGGCGGAAAATACACTCGAGGAATTTGCCTGGGCGTTTGGTGATCATACCGTGGAAGAGATAGAGAAAAAGGTACACGATGTATTGAAGCATATTCATAGCATGCCGGATCTGGAAGAACTGGCGGCGCAGGGATTGGAGAAGAGTCTGGAGACATGGCACAGCCTGGGTGCGATCGATGAGGACGAGCTTCTGCGTCGTATGGAGATGCATATGGACGAACTGCCGGAGAAGATGAAGGGCAGGGACAATCGCCGTGTAATCCTGGAGTTGATCGAGAAACGACGTCGTCACATCATGGAGCAGATGCAGAAGGAACATCCGGAGGTATTGCAGAAGCTGGAGGCGCGCAGGATCAAGCTGGAGAAACGGCTGGAGAAGCAGAACCCAGAGGCAATAAGGCGGCTGCGTGAGTGGGAGAAAGAGATACAGGAAAGATAGTTTATTTATATAGAAAGCAGGAGATTGCAAGGCTGTACTGGGAAAACAGGAACCTCATGAAAGAAGATATTTTTGGTGAGGATGAGCGTGAATTATATTACCGGACAACAGTAAAGATGGATGATGTTACGGCACAGGATTCTTTGAGAAATTTGTCTGTCTGGATGGAACGTTATTATGGCAAAAAGAAAAAATGATTCACCACAAAAAGCAGCAATGCGTGAAATGATGCAGGTACCGATAAAATAATGCCACTTGTAAAGGATGGCAGGAACGTCCGCTGCAGGAGATCTATGCTGTTGTTTACATGGATGCGATC
>CAUCOL010000252.1 GCA_958444395.1 uncultured Lachnospiraceae bacterium | reverse complement strand
ATGCATCACCATCCACATATACTGCCAGTACATTGGGCTGTGTCCCAAAATGTGCCCGGTCTGATATATTGATCTGAAATGGCGTATAACCTGAAAAGCTTCTATGGATCACGGAACCATTGAAATATACGACTGCATGCGTCGCAATTCCCTCAAAATCAATGGTAATCTCCTTGTCTCTATACTCCTCTGAAAGTGTAAATACCTTTCTGTACCATGCCTTTCCGGCTGATTTATAACCCCAGTCTGCGACTCCCTCCTCAGAAAACGGCTGTTTAATCGCCCAATCATGTGGTAAATCTACACTCTCCCAGTCTCTGACATCATAGTCAGCCTGCGGTGCACCCAGACAAGCTCCTGCCTTCGATCTGCTATATATATAATCATGTGTTTTTTCCGATGCAATATCCATGTCGCCCAGATGAAAACTCCATCCTTTGTCCATCGACATGACTACTCTTGTGCTCATCTGTACACGTACCTCCATTCTTTTCCCACTCTATTAAACCATACCAACTTATTCACGTCAAGGAAGAATCTTGCCTGTGTGTTTCAGCATGTCAGACAATCCTTCTGACAGCTCCTCCAAATCCTGTTTTCCATTCTCCTGTCCGCTTCTCTATATTTTTCGTTTATTTGACACTTCTCTTTATTTATTATATACTATTCTTAAGATTTTTACTATTTTTTCAGCCTATTAAATTAGGAATTTTTTTCCAAAAAAAGGAGAAGGGATGGCTTATCTCTCTGTTATAACCCATCCTGTCGTCACATCATAGATATAGCTGCAAAAAATACACAATCTAATAAATCTTTTCTGAGAGAATTTTGTACGGAGGAGTTTTATGGAACTGAAAGATTTTATGGACATGACGAAATTACAGGAAACACAGGACGCATTTTCCAATGCGACCGGACTTGCTGCCATTGCAGTAGACACACATGGAAAATACATCACAGAGGGCAGTAATTTTACTGATTTCTGCATGAAGTACACCAGAGAATCAGCGGAAGGTAACAGACGCTGTGTAAAATGTGATAATGAATGTTCTGGTACATACTATTGTCATGCCGGACTGATGGATTTTTCCGTCGACATCCTGTTGAACGGAGAAAAAGTCGGTGCCATGATCGGTGGTCAGGTACTTCCTAAGGAACCGGATGATGAGCAGTTTCGTGCAACCGCGGAAGAGCTTGGCATTAATCCGGACGCTTATATCCGAGCACTACACAAGGTACCGGTCAGCACAGAGAGCCGCATCCGGGCATCTGCCCATCTGCTCGGGATCGTCGTCAACCAGATGGTGAATCTGGAGTATTTCCGTTATATAAACGGTTCCAAACTGGAGCAGGTCGGTGAGAAAATTACACACGCAACGGATCTGATCCAAACGATTAACACCAACACCGGTTCTTTGAACTCAATTGCCAACAAGCAGAAAATGCTGTCACTGAATGCTTCCATCGAGGCAGCACGCAGTGGCGAAGCAGGCTTTGCAGTCGTTGCCAAAAGCATGGGCGATCTGTCGGCGCAGTCCTCTACGATCTATCATGAGATCGAGAAATCCGTTGCCGAAGTGACCGATACGATCCAAGTATTGGCAGAACTTTTTAAGACCGAAGAATAGTACTGCGGCACAAAGCATCGGCGTAACGAACGATCAGTATGTAGTAAACTCTAAAAAGAGAGAATGGTTTTCATCCCCTGAAAACACATTCTCTCTTTTATTTATGATCAAGCTGTTATACATTTCTTTTCCTATCCGCAGATACTTTGCTTCAAAGAAATTGCATGCAAAATATTAAATTCTGCTCTACGATCAGGGCTTCTTTGTGACGCCTGTGATACAAACAGCTGTATAAAAATACTGCTAATGCAATATTTTTCATATCAGGTGCATCTTAAAAACGGAAATCTCTCTTTCCATCGTGCAGTTCCTTCAGATATTCCATCGCCTTTTCTCTGACCTTTTCATTCGGAACATTCAGAATCTCCTTTGCAATCAATGCCTCTCCTTTACGGCGTGTATCCTCTGATGCATAGTCCTCCAGATATTCCTTCAATGTCATCAAAGCATTTGGCTGACAGCAATTGACAATCTGTCCGGACTTCAGCAACGACATAAAACGGTCTCCGGTACGTCCGGCACGATAACAGGCTGTACAGAAGCTCGGAATATATCCCATGTCGATCAGCCAATTCACGACCTGATCCAGTGTCCGTGTATCACTGACATCAAACTGGGCAGAATTTTCCTCTTCCGGTTCCGGCTCAACATAGCCGCCGACACTCGTTCTGGAACCGCCACTGATCTGTGAAATTCCCAGGTGCAGTACCTTTTCACGCGTTCTCTGTGACTCTCTGGTCGATATGATCATACCGGTATATGGAACGGCAATGCGGATCACTGCTACGATCTTCTCGAAAATCTCATCCGGTACTGCATTGGAGAAATCTTTTGTATCAATATCATCAGCCGGACAGATACGAGGCACGCTGATCGTATGCGGTCCGACTCCATGTACAGCTTCCAGATGCTCTGCATGCATCAGGATACCTACCAATTCGTACAGATAACCTTCCAGTCCAAATAAAACACCGATACCAACATCATCGATACCACCTTCCATAGCACGGTCCATAGCTTCCGTATGGTATGCATAATCATGCTTTGGTCCTGCCGGATGCAGTTGTTCATAGGACTTTTTATTGTAGGTCTCCTGAAATAGAATATACGTACCGATCCCGGCTTCCTTCAGACGGGCATAATTCTCTACCGTGGTCGCTGCGATATTGACATTGACACGACGGATCGCACCATTCTTATGCTTGATGCTGTAGATCGTGTTGATACATTCCAAAATATATTCAATCGGATTATTCACCGGATCCTCTCCGGCTTCGATTGCCAGACGCTTGTGTCCCATATCCTGCAGGGCAATTACCTCTTTACGTACATCATCCTGCGTCAGCTTCTTGCGAGCAATATGTTTATTCTTATAATGATAAGGGCAATACGTACACTGATTCACACAATAGTTTGATAAATACAATGGTGCAAACATTACGATACGTCTGCCGTAAAACTTCTCTTTGATCTCTACTGCCAGTGCCTTAATCCCATCAACTACCTCCGGAATATCACATTCCATCAGCACAGCAGCCTCTCTATGGCTGATTCCCTTTGCCTTCTTCGCCTTTTCCAGAATCTCCATTGCCAGTTCTTTATTATTCTTGTTCTTCTTGGCATACTCCAGTGACTCCCGGATCTCCTCATCACTGATAAATTCTTCTGCCTTTAATGATTTTGGATTGTAACTCATCTCTGCCTCCTTCAAGAAAGACTCCCTTTTCCCTGTTTTTAGGTCACCTATCATCATAACACAACTTGAAAGCATGAGCAAGCACTCCCCCAGCCCC
>CAUCOL010000251.1 GCA_958444395.1 uncultured Lachnospiraceae bacterium | reverse complement strand
GCTACAGCCTTCCACCAGAATATCCGCATGATCGATCTGCAGTTTTCCACCCTTAACATAAATCCCTCCGGTAATCTGTATCTTTGCTCCATGAAGCATCAGGGACGCACCACGCTCTACGACCACATCTCCGTGGATCGTCATCGGAACATCCAGTAAAAGAGCTTTTCCCGTCTCTATATGAAGTCCCTTTGCCTGTGCCTGTATACAAAATTCCGGATAAAAATAGGTAACTACATCATACCGGATATGATATCCTTCCTCCACAAAACACCGATAGGCACCGGTCGCCTTCTCCGGATCCGACTCTGTCATCGCACGATCCAGATCCTGAAAAAAAATCCGTTCCATTGCCGAAAACTGAAAAATCTGCAGATATTCTTCCAGTACACCGTCGCAATACTGTCTTGCCCAACTGGTATGCCTGCGTATGCTGTACAGATCTAATACGAAGCAATACTGCTCTTCCTTAGTACGGATTGTCCGGATCACCTGATCCAGCATCCTTTCAAACTGATTATTAATATCCGGCAGGATCTGCTGACATTGCTGCGGTGGCAGTGCAATCTGCTCCAGTGTCTCCTCAAAAAACTGCTGCGTCTCTGCGATTGCCTTCATATGCCCCATCGCCATCACACCCAGTCCAAAACAATATGTGTATTTAAATGCATCGCTTTTCTTCCAAAAAGGATGCTTCACAAACCGCTCCATTTTCATCCCCCCGTTCACTCTTTCTTACTATATACGTCGGATGATTCTGGCGGTTTCTTAACCGGACACCTTCCCCTCTCTCTTTTTACCGAGAGGCTTCTTTTCCGACTCTAACGTATGACGGATCCGCAGCATGTTCTCCCGCAGAATACGGTAGGCATTTCTGACTTCTCTCATAAAATACTGATTATCCGGGTGAGAGGCTTTCTCATTGTTCAGATTCAGGTACTGGATCACTTTTCCCTGACGCATCGCATCCTGAAAATCCAGGTTGTACGGAATCACAGCCAGCCGGCTGCGCGGAATATGAAATTCTCTGCGGATCCGCATCTGATCTATCTTCCATTCCGGCTGATACTGCCCGATCAAAAAGATGCATTTTTCCTGAATCGACTGATAATTTTCAAAAAAGTCCTGAATGCATCCAAGATCCTGTGCCAGATTCACCACGATCAGATCCGCCTCCTCCAGGATCGCATGTGTACTGAGATTCCGATTGCTCTCTGTGTCAACAAAAACAGTATCGCAGATCCTCCGCAGACAGGCAAACAGATCTCGGTGAACCAGCTCAAACTCATATTCAAACACTTCTTTATTCACAATATAGTTCTGGGGCAGATAGAGCAGATTGGAATATAATAACGGAATCCCTGCCTGACGAACCAGCATTTCTCCATCTTCCCCGGTATATAATCTCTTCAGGACATAATCAATGCCATATTTATCATAATAGGCAGCCCTCTCCTGCAGAAACGATTTCTTCTCCTCGGCTACCAGAATACTCCCAAGATTCTCCGGGTTAAAATGATTCTCCAGCAGAATGCTCTTTCCGGTTCCACTCAGTGCTGCCATTGTCGCCATACAGGCAAGATTCGATGTCACGCCTCCCCGTTTGTGGCAATTACTCCAAAAAGCTATTTTCAATTTTTCCTCCATTCCTGTCCCTACTATAACGCCTGTGGAACCTGTGCTTTCTAAACGCTTCCGAAACTACGGCAGCCACCGCTCCATATGATCACATCTGCCAGACCGCACTGCATCTGTTTCCAATGACTGCTCATGTCTCTTTTCCGATTGATTCGTCCTCTTTATTATATCCTTACCAATCGATTTTCGTAAAGCATTTATTACATTTATAAATCCTTTTCTCCCTTTTTCCCAAAGTATTTTGTTATTTTTGTTGTAATTTACAAAAAGTGCCATGTTAAACATAGCACTTTTTTGAATAAGCATTTTTTTAGATATTATGGCATTGCAGCCCGTTACAAGTTTTGTAATTTTCGTAAGTTAATTATGCCAGACCGATACAAATTCCTTCTCTTCTGAAAAGACCTGAGTGAAGAAAAGCTGTACCTGATCAGCCAGTCTGGCACCGTTGGCACAAAAACGATATACCCAGCAGAGTGTCTCCAGAATCTTCTCTTCCCGGATTTCCCCTGCGGTAGCATAACGGCTCAGACACATCATGTAAAAAACAGCCATCTCTCCATAGATCTGACGGATTCGCGCTGTTTTACGCTCCTTTGGATACTCCAGATACCTGCTGAAAGCACGATACGGTACATATCGCGCCGCAAAGGCTTCCATCTGTCCTCCATATGCTGTATCGAATCTCTCTATCGTATCTGCGATCTGTGCCGCTCCCAGATCCATTCTCTCATAAAATTCCATACTGCCTGGCAGATACTTTCGATCCGGAAAATGAAGCAGCAGTTCTGATACCCCCTCTGCCAGATCCATACAATACCCATATCGTTCACAGCGTCTGCGGTACATCCACAGCCGATCATATGGCTCAGGCTGCTGCAGTGCCTGTTTTCTCTGTCCATCTAACAGCTGTTTATCTTCTTCATACTGCTGCACGGCAGTATGCACCGGCTCCAGATCACAGACTGTCTGTGTCCCGGATCGGCTTTTCTCCCCCTGCACAATCCATTGCAGAGGTTCCCGCCACAGATAGGATGCCACCGCCGGGCAGGATGCCGCCATGGACATCCAGATCTTCTCCCCGATCTGCGCTGCAAGTCTCGGAAACTTTCTACAGGTTATGCACAATGCATGTTCCTCCAGATGCCGCTGTATTCTGCACAGCCCGTCCGGATCCAGCATCGCACACTGTCCTTCTTTCTGATGAGAAAATACAATCTCACCATCTTTTTCCTCCAGATGCCGCATGATATCCTCCCGAAGAACCGGATCCTCCAGCTCGCTGTAACGCTGTCTGGACACCGGATCGACAACAATCTTCCAGCCGCTGCAGCAGGTCATAGGGCAGGCAGATGCCAGACAGGCGAAATCATGATACAGTCCCAGGTAATATCCCGTCATATCAGAATGTCAGGTCTGACTTTTCCGAGAGAAGTCTCGCTCCATTCACAATCACAGCGACTCCTGCCACAATTCCTGACACAATCAGCAATATTCCCATCACCAGATTAAACGCACCCACGGATTTCATTGTTTTATATATCTTTTCAGCCATACGAATCCTCATTTCAATTATTTCACACCATACTGCTCATAATATGCATCAATTTCCTTTTTGATCGTATCGTCGATCACAATTCTGCCCTGGCACTCTTTATTGTACAGACACTCTACCACTTCTTCCATCGTTACGATCGCATTGGCACCAAAACCATATTTTTCCTGTATCTCATCCAGTGCACTGGCATTGCTGCTCAGTCCCTTCTCCATACGGTTCAGGGATACCATC
>CAUCOL010000250.1 GCA_958444395.1 uncultured Lachnospiraceae bacterium | reverse complement strand
AGATCGGGACATTATGTTTCCGTATTGCATCGGTGTATCTGCCGGAAGTGCAGATTCGGCGTCTTATATATCACGGCAGAGGGGACGAAATATACGAGTATTTGAGAAGTTTCGTAATGATAAACGATACATTGGCAAAAGAAACCTGCTGAAGGATAAAAGCATGTTTGGGGTGAAGTTTGTATTTCAGGATGTGCCAAACATTCATGATCCCTTTGATATGAAAACCTTTCAGGCATACGATGGTCAGTATATTATTGTGACGACAGATGCGAGAACCGGAAAGCCATGCTATTTTACACAGAAGGATGTTGATACACAGTTTGAGGTATTTCATGCGACATGTGCACTTCCGGCGATCATTCCTCCGGCGGTGATCGGTGGACGGGAATATTTTGACGGGGGCTTATCGGATCCGATCCCGATCCGCAAGGTGCTGGCAGACGGACAGGAGAAGATTCTGATCGTGCTGACCAGACCAAAGGGATATATCAAAGCCTGCAGCCGGTCAGACCAGCTGGCAGCCCGTGTTGTAAAGCGGCGGTTCCCGAAGACAGCGCAGGCGGTCTGCAGCCGCTATAAAGTATACAATCAATCCGTCAGACTCTGCGAACAGCTCGAAAAAGAAGGGAAGGCAGTGATCATCCGGCCGGATGAACCGCTGGAGAGCTTTGAGAAGGATGTGAAGGTGCTTCGTGCTACCTGGCAGCGCGGGTATGACAAGACGATGGAGAAGATGGATCAGATCCGGGCGATGTTTGCACCTGCCACGGCTCAGGAGTGACGCAGGGAGCGGTGCAGCCGGGATACCATGCCGGAACCCCTGTTTTCATAAACTTTTCGTAAATTTATAAATTTTGTTTCATTTTTTGGGAAAATAGTATATAATGAACGAGGTTCAATGTAAAATCATTAGTTTAGTTACAAATGGAGGAATATGCGATGTTAGTTTCAGCAACAGAAATGTTAAAGAAGGCAAAAGAAGGCCACTATGCAGTAGGTCAGTTCAACATTAACAACTTAGAGTGGACAAAATCCATTCTGCTGACAGCAGAAGAGTTAAAGAGCCCTGTAATCTTAGGTGTGTCTGAGGGTGCCGGTAAATATATGACTGGTTTTAAGACAGTTGCAGCTATGGTTAAGGCTATGGATGAAGAGCTCGGAATCACAGTTCCTGTAGCACTTCACTTAGATCACGGAACATACGAAGGATGCTACAAATGTATCAAAGCAGGTTTCACATCTATCATGTTCGATGGTTCTCATTACCCATTTGAAGAGAATCTTGCAAAATCTACAGAGTTAGTAAACGTAGCACATCAGTTAGGTCTTTCTATCGAGTGTGAAGTTGGTTCTATCGGTGGTGAAGAAGACGGTGTTGTAGGTATGGGCGAGTGTGCTGATCCTGCAGAGTGTAAGACTATTGCTGATCTTGGTGTAGATATGTTAGCAGCAGGTATTGGTAACATTCACGGTAAATATCCGGAGAACTGGCAGGGACTGAGCTTCGAGACACTGGATGCGATCCAGCAGAAGACTGGCAAGATGCCATTAGTTCTTCACGGTGGTACAGGTATTCCTGCAGACATGATCAAGAAAGCGATCACACTGGGTGTATCTAAGATCAATGTAAACACAGAGTGCCAGTTATCATTCCAGGAAGCTACACGTAAGTATATCGAAGCTGGTAAGGATTTAGAGGGCAAGGGCTTTGATCCTCGTAAATTACTTGCTCCTGGTGCAGAAGCTATCAAGGCTACTGTAAAAGAGAAAATGGAACTGTTCGGTTCTGTAGGAAAGGCTTTTGAATAATTTATAAGAGTGAAATGACTCGGTGCAGGGAGTCCGCTTTGCGGGCTCTTTGTTCGTGCATGGGAAAATGCTCGTAATGTAGAGTAGAGCCAACGAGAATTGCGAAGCAATTCTTGGTGGGCAAGTTTGTAAATCAGTCAGAACACAGAAAATGAGGTCTAACATGTTAAAAGGAATACCGGCTATTTTATCACCGGAACTGTTAAAAGTATTGTGTGAGATGGGGCACAGTGACCGTCTGGTTATTTCCGACGGAAACTTCCCGGCAGAATCTATGGGTAAGAATGCAAAGGTGATCCGTATGGATGGTCATGGTGTACCGGAGATACTGGATGCGATCCTGCAGCTGTTTCCGCTGGATACTTATGTGGAGAATCCGGTGAATCTGATGGAAGTAGTACCAGGCGATGATGTCGAGACGCCGATCTGGGATACATATAAGGAAATTGTTTCCAAATATGATGCCAGAGGGGAAGAAGCGATTGGCAATATTGAACGTTTTGCTTTCTATGAAGAAGCAAAGACTGCCTATGCGATCATTGCCACCGGCGAAAAAGCATTGTACGCAAATATTATGCTGCAGAAGGGTGTAGTGTGAAAGATACTGCCAATGCAGGATAAAGAATAACACATAAGGATTTTGGAATTTTATGTATAAGATATTATGTAAGGATGGAATGGCGAAGAGAGGTCAGCTGGAAACCGTACACGGAACCGTGCAGACTCCTCTGTTTATGAATGTAGGAACTGTCGGTGCGATTAAAGGCGCCGTAACGACAGGTGATCTGCATGAGATTAATACACAGATCATGCTGTGCAATACCTATCATCTGCATGTACGTCCGGGGGACGATGTGGTATATGATATGGGAGGTATCCGCAAATTTGCTGTCTGGGATAAGCCGGTACTGACAGATTCCGGTGGATTTCAGGTATTTTCACTTGCGGGACTGCGTAAGATTAAAGAGGAAGGCGTGTATTTCCATTCCCATATCGATGGAAAGAAAATATTTATGGGACCGGAGGAGAGCATGCAGATCCAGTCGCATCTGGCATCGACGATCGCAATGGCATTTGATGAGTGTCCACCACATCCGGCGACCAGAAAATATATGCAGGATTCGGTGGATCGTACGACACGATGGCTGGAACGCTGCCAGAAAGAAATGAAGCGTCTGAACAGTCTGGAGACGACATTGAATCCACATCAGCTATTGTTTGGAATCAATCAGGGTGGAACCTTTGAGGACATTCGTATCGAACACGCCAAGCGGATCTCGGAAATGGATCTGGATGGTTATGCATTAGGTGGACTTGCCGTGGGCGAGACACATCAGGAAATGTATGACATCATCGAAAAGACGATGCCATACCTGCCGGAGAATAAGCCGACTTATCTGATGGGCGTCGGCACGCCGGTCAACATATTGGAAGCGGTGGAACGTGGTGTAGATTTCTTTGACTGCGTCTATCCGGCACGAAACGGACGTCATGGACATGCCTATACGAATCATGGAAAGATGAACCTGTTAAATGCAAAATATGAGAGAGACGACCGTCCATTGGATGAAACATGCCAGTGTCCGGTATGCCGAACTTATAGCAGAGCATATATACGCCATTTGTTAAAGGCAA
>CAUCOL010000249.1 GCA_958444395.1 uncultured Lachnospiraceae bacterium | reverse complement strand
GTACTATGAAGGAAATGCCACAGCTTCGCATTCGTTATGAAGCAGTACAGGATCTGTAATTATACGACTTTAGAAACCGTGTAAAGATGTAATCTGTATTTGGAATTCAGAGAATTTCACCGAAAATTCTTTAGATGTATTTTACATAGATTACAGATTTTACATAGAATTTACATAAAAACCACCTGTGTTTTACGTGGTATAGATACACTGTTGCACGGAGAAAATACAAGGGATGGTTTTTCAAAAAAGTACAACAAGGATTTGTACAAGAGGAGTATATCATGAGTTTTTTTAACGTATTAACGATGATAGGTGGTCTTGCACTGTTTTTATATGGTATGCATATAATGGGTGATGGACTGGCGAAGACATCCGGCGGAAAGCTGGAGCAGATACTGGAGAAATTTACTTCAAAACCATTGTATGCGGTATTACTGGGATGTGGTGTCACGGCCGTGATCCAGTCGTCATCGGCTACGACGGTTATGGTCGTTGGTTTTGTAAATTCAGGCATTATGAAGCTGAATCAGGCAGTTGGAATTATTATGGGTGCCAATATCGGTACAACCGTGACTTCCTGGCTGCTGAGTCTGACCGGCATCGAAGGAAGCAACTTCTTTCTGACTTTATTAAAGCCGTCGTCCTTTTCGCCGGTACTGGCGGCAATCGGTGTCTGTCTGATCATGTTTTCAAAAAACACCAGAAAGAATGATATCGGGACGATCATGGTGGGCTTTGCCATTCTGATGACCGGTATGGAGACGATGAGTGGTGCGGTAGAGCCGTTGGCAGATGTACCGGAGTTTACCGGGATCCTGACGATGTTTGAAAATCCTGTTCTGGGTGTTATCGCAGGTGCGGTACTGACCGCCGTGATCCAGTCATCCTCTGCTTCGGTCGGTATCCTGCAGGCATTGTGTTCAACCGGAGCCGTGTCCTATGCGACGGCATTGCCAATCATTATGGGACAGAATATCGGTACCTGTGTCACAGCACTGCTGTCCGCAATCGGTGCCAATAAAAACGCAAAGCGTGCGGCTATGGTTCATCTGTATTTCAACCTGATCGGTACGATCCTTTTTATGGTGGTATTTTATACATTAAATGCATTCATTGGTTTTTCTTTTCTGGGGAAAGCAGCCGGTGTTGCCGGAATCGCTGTGATCCACAGTGCCTTTAATGTGGCTGCGACACTGACATTGATCCCATTTAGAAATCTGCTTGTAAAACTGGCATGCATGACGATCCATGACGATGCAGAAGTAGAGGACAATGACGAACTGAAGCTGTTAGACGAGCGTTTCCTGGAGAAGCCTTCTTTCGCACTGGCACAGGCGGAAAAGGCAGTGATACAGATGGCAGAGATTGCGAAGAAAGAAATATTCGATGCGCTGGATCTGCTGCATCATTATGATAAAAAGACAGCAGAGCAGATCGACGAGATGGAGAACCGCATCGACCGTTATGAAGATGAACTGGGAACTTACGTGATGAAGATCAGCAGCAGTGATCTGTCGCAGGAAGATTCGCAGAACGTATCGATCATGCTGCATTGTATTGGTGATTTTGAACGTATTTCCGATCATGGGCGTAATCTGATGGAAGCAGCGAAGGAAATGCATGAGAAGAAGAATGAGTTTTCCGATAAGGCAGAGGAAGAACTGAAGGTATATGAGTCTGCGATCCGTGAGATCATAGATACGGCATTTAGAGTATTTGAAACAGGCGATACGACACTCGCTACGTATGTAGAACCGCTGGAAGAAGTGATCGATGTATTGGATGATGAGATCAAGAAGCATCATGTAAAACGTCTGCGTAAAGGGAAGTGTACGATCGAGCAGGGCTTTGTGCTGTCGGATATCTGTAATGACTTTGAACGTATTGCAGATCACTGCTCCAATATTGCAGTATGCATCATCCAGGCAAAAGAGGATGGCTTTGAGACACATGAATATCTGGACAATCTGAAAGAGGATAATCCGGATTTCAAAGAGAAATACAAAACATTTCGTAAAAAATATAAAATATAAACAAGAGACTCCGGTTCTCCCTGACAGAGCAGAAAACAGTGACAGAGATATTAAAAAGGTTAAGTTCTTTGGCACAGGGATAAGGCTGGTGTTTACAAATGCACAATCAGACCCGGTTTTTGAAAAAATATCGGGTCTTTTATATCGCTGCAGACAGCGGATGGAGGAGAAAAATGGCTTTAATCTATATTGTGGAAGATGATATGAACATACGGGAGATTGAAAGTTTTGCTCTGAAAAATTCGGGCTACACCATAGAAGCATTTGAATGCGGAAAAACATTTTGGAGAAAGGTGCATGAGAAAGTGCCTGATCTGATCGTGATGGACATTATGCTTCCGGATGAAGATGGTCTGGAGATTGTGGCGAAACTGCGTCAGAAGCCGACGACGAAGAGAGTCCCGATCATAATGGTAACAGCAAAGACGTCTGAAATGGATCGTGTCAAGGGGCTGGATATTGGTGCCGATGATTATCTGGTCAAACCATTTGGTGTCATGGAGCTGATATCACGCGTGAAGGCACTGCTGCGACGCAGCAATACCGTACAGGAGAACAAGCATCTTACGGTGGCGGACATTGTTCTGGATGATGAAAAACGACAGGTGTCGGTGGCAGGAACATTGGTTGAACTGACCTATAAAGAGTTTGAACTGTTGAAAATGCTGATGAATAATGCCGGAATTGTACTGCAGAGAGAAGATATCATGGTAAAGATCTGGGGTATGGATTATGAAGGGGAATCAAGAACCCTGGATATGCATATTAAGACACTCCGTAAGAAGCTGGGGGAAGCTGGAAATCATATAAAAACAGTGCGAAATGTTGGGTATCGTCTGGAGTGATCCGGCAGTCAAAGAACATCCCACAGATTGATCAAATTTCGGATATGGGAATAAGCGGGACGAAGGAAAGGCAGGATACAGTTTATGAGAAAAAAGATTAATTCATACTTTATCTTTCTGGCAGTGATCGCAATTCTGGTTACGATCACATTGTCTACGATCGTAGATTATGCCTTGCTGAAAAAAGAAGTGATGGATGATCTGGCGTCTTATGCACAGGCGATGAAGGATATCGGTGTGTTGGATGATCTGGATGCATTGAAGAATACCGGACAGACGGAAAGACTCCGTATTACACTGGTAGCACGGGATGGCCAGGTGCTTTTTGACAACAGTGCCGATATTACCAAGATGGACAACCATGAGAAACGGGAAGAAATCGAACAGGCACGGAAGAGAGGGTATGGACAAGCAATCCGGCATTCCAATACCATGCAAAAGAGTACTTATTACTATACGATTCTGCTGGACGATGGCAGTGTATTGCGTGTATCGAAGGAAGCGCGCAGCATCAGCAGCGTGTTTCTGTCTGCTATGCCGATCACCGCACTTATCGTTGTTGGATTGATTTTACTCAGTGT
>CAUCOL010000248.1 GCA_958444395.1 uncultured Lachnospiraceae bacterium | reverse complement strand
GGAGGACGTAAAGGCTGACAGAGAGCACTTAAAGAGACATGAAAGAATCGCAAAAGCGACAAGAAAGGCATTGACAGAAGCCGGTCTGTCCCTGTATCTTAAGGAGGGATATGCTTCTTCTGTTACCGTATTTTATGTACCGGAAGGGATGACAGATCAGGATATCCTGCAGAAAATGGTAAAAGAGCATCATATCATGATTGCCGGCTGTTTTGATATTCTGGCTGGAAAGGTGATCCGGATCGGTCATATGGGAAATAATGCCAATATAGAAGACATGACCCGGACGTTGTCCGCTCTGGAAGAGGTATTAAAGGATCTTGGAGTCGATGTGAAAGCCGACATGGCAGCCGTCTTTAAAAAAGAGGTTAACGGATGAAACGGATCAAAGAAGATATAAAAAATCACAGCTTTCATGCTTCCTATCTGTTATATGGAGAGGAAGATTATCTGAAGCGGATGTATCGTGATAAATTAAAACAGGCAGTGTTGTCCGATGGAGATGAGATGAACTATACCTATTTTGAGGGAAAGGACATCGACGTACTCCAGCTGAAGGAAATGGCAGACACACTGCCTTTTTTCAGTGACTATCGTATCATTATCCTGGAGAATACCGGTCTGTTCAAGGCAGCGTCCGAAGTGGATCAGATCCTGGAGACGATGCCGGATACGACGGTAATGGTTTTCGTAGAAAAAGAGGTTGATAAAAGAAACCGTCTGTACAAATATATTTCCAAAAACGGTCTGGCAGTCGAGTTGAACGCGATGACGGACAGGGAAATGAAAGCATGGCTGGCGGTACTGTTAAAACAGAATCACCGGCAGATGAGGGAGAGTACAGCGCAGTATCTGCTGGAGCAGATTGACAATTCGATGACCAATGTGCAGAATGAGCTGGAAAAGCTGATCGCTTATACAGAGGGAAGGGATGAGATCACGGTACAGGATGTAGATGCTGTATGCTGTGTGCAAGTCACGGGACGTATCTTTCAGATGATGGACGCTGTAGCGGATGGAAAGACGACACAGGCACTGGCCATGTATCATGATCTTCTGGAACTGCGGGAGAGCCCGATGTCGATCCTGTATCTTTTGACACGTCATTTTAATATCCTGCTGCAGATTAAATCTATGGCACCCGGAACACAGAAGGGCGAGATTGCCAAAAAAGCGGGAATTCCACCGTTTGCCGTGGGGCGGTATCAGACACAGTGCCGTCATTTTCAGAGAGAACAGCTGAAAAACATGCTGGATGCATGTATTGAGACGGAGTACCAGTTTAAGCGGGGAAACATACAGGATCAGATCGGTGTGGAACTCCTTTTGATCCGTTTTTTGCAAAAAAATAAAAAAATTAAAAAAAGTAGTTGACATTTTAGAATTGAGATGGTATTATTCTATTCGTGCTCAGGCAACAGAGAAAAACAAAAAGCCACTGAGCAGGAAAATGCGGAAATGCTGGAATTGGCAGACAGGCATGATTCAGGTTCATGTTCGGGTATCCGAGTGAGGGTTCAAGTCCCTTTTTCCGCACGATAAGGAAAGCTGATACAGTTTTGTATCAGCTTTTTTATATTATGATATGTAATATATTTCTTTTGTATTATTTCTTCATTCTCTTTTTCTATCGTTCAGACAATGTGTTTTTTGTGTGAAGATCCGGAAGTTTACCTTGACTTATGCTGTATTTTCGCTAGAATAGAAGATAGCGTTCTTTTTGTTTTTTAGGACGTTTAAAACATTAAAAGATACTTGGAGGAGTAAACATGAATTCAGCAAAAAAAGTCATGAATAAGCAGAATGATGCAGAAAAGCAGACAAAGCAAAGCACACCTGTATCAGCAGCGAAAGGGACCAAAAGATTAAGCACCGGAACAGGCGATATGAAGAAAATCGTACTGACTGTGATCTGTGCGGTGATCGTACTTGTATTATGTATCGGTGTCGGTATACAGCAGCTGAAACCAAAGGTTGTATTAAAAGTAAATGATACCAAGTTTACCATGGACGATATGATGTACCCAATCTATGAAAGAGAGAGTCAGTATTTACCATACAATGAGATGTATCAGTATTATACAGGTCAGTCTGTATGGGATAATACTTACAACGGAAGTGATCGTAATGTACAGTCCGGTACCAGCAATGCCATCGGTCTGAAGCAGGAGATCATCGATATGGAGACAGAGTATGAGGTACTCTATCAGGAAGCCAAAAAAGCCGGTGAGAAGTTATCGGATGCCGATAAAAAGGAAGTAAAGGAAGAAGTTGCAAAGGCATTAAAGGGACTTTCCTTTACACAGAAGCTGCAGTTAAATATTTCCAAAAGCAGTCTGACAAAACGTTTTGAGAAGAGAAAGCTTGCGAATAATTACAAAGATGCCCAGGTGGCAGAACTGGACAAGACAGTGGACGAAAAAGCAGCTGTTAAGGATATTTCCAAGACGGATTATCGCCAGTACAAAGTACAGTATTATGCATTTACCGGTACAAAGAAGGACAGTGATGGCAATAGCACGAAACGTACTGCGAAAGAAAAAGAAGAGCTGAAGGCAAAGATCGAAAAGATCGCCAAAGAAGCAAAGACAGCAAAAGATTTTACGAAGCTGGTTGATGACAAAGAGAAAGACATTACATATTCTACCGGTGACTTTACGGAGAAAGATGGCTGGTCACTGATTACAGACAAGAAGCTCTTAAAACAGATCAAGGCAATGAAGAAAAATGAGATTTCCGGTGTGATCGAGGATAAGAAGACCGGATATACGATGGTCGTAAAAATGATCGATAACAATTCTTCCGACAGCTATGACGATGCATGCAAATCCGCCATCGAGAATGCACAGAATTCCGCTTATGACACTTGGTATCAGGGCATTATGAAGAATTACAAGGTAAAGACATATTCTAAGGTATGGGATGATGTAACGATCGGTACCGTTACAACAGATATCGTCACGGCAGATGATCTGACGAAGATGAAGGATGATTCTTCCGAAGCAACATCCGGTAACTAAATATACGGATTTGACAGAAATAAATACAAAAAGGTCTGTCTGTGGCAGAAGCGGACAGACCAAATGAAAAAATGACAAGAACAGACACTTCGAAATGGAGGAACAAGATGGGACAGGTAAAAAGAATTTATGTTGAGAAAAAAGCACCTTATGCTGTTCGTGCAAAAGAACTGAAAGAGGAGATTCGCCGTTATCTCGGGATCACAGCACTGAAAAACGTACGTGTACTGATCCGTTATGATGTGGAGAATTTAAGCGATGCAACCTATCAGCAGGCACTGGGAACCGTATTTTCAGAGCCGCCGGTAGATGACTGCTATGAAGAAACATTTGATTATGATCCATCCGCACTGATCTTTTCGGTAGAATATCTGCCGGGACAGTTCGACCAGCGTGCCGATTCTGCAGAGCAGTGTGTGAAACTGTTAAATGAGAAAGAGGATCCTGTG
>CAUCOL010000247.1 GCA_958444395.1 uncultured Lachnospiraceae bacterium | reverse complement strand
CCCCTTCATCGCCCCTTTATAGGATACAACCTGTGCTGTCAGTGTATTTCCTTTCGTAAACATCCGGATCACGATCGGCACATCCATGTTATTTGTAACTTCCAGATCCTTCACACCGGCTGAGATCGCCGCATCCAGTCCCAGTGGAACATAATGCACCGGCATACTGTGCGGATAACGCTTTGACGGTGTGATCCCGGCACGAAGCAGTGCATTATAGGCTGTCGTAGAGATCTGACAGATTCCGCCGCCTTCGGTCTGAACGGTTCTGCCATTCAGATAGGAACCTGCCGCCTGAAAATGCTGCCCATCCGAGTTATCATGGATGATCTGATCAAAAGATGCCTTTTCGCCCGGCAGCAGACAGATTCCATTGATACGGGAGGCTCCGACCTGAATATTATGTCCTCTGGATGAATAAGACACGAAGGTCGTTGAGAATGTACTCAGT
This sequence comes from uncultured Lachnospiraceae bacterium, assembly GCA_958444395.1. Lineage (GTDB taxonomy): Bacteria > Bacillota > Clostridia > Lachnospirales > Lachnospiraceae > Jutongia. The sequence goes on along the minus strand of CAUCOL010000247.1, from coordinate 3,021 downwards.
ACGGTATTGACCTTTTTTAAATCCTTCGGGAACCAGGTCGGTTCTACAAACTCTGTCTCATAGGACGCTGTATAATCTTCCTTCGACGGCTCATTCAAATACTTTTTCAGTTCTTTCTTCATTGTATCCGTCTTTAATACACGTCCCGGCGCCGTTCCAGAAATCTTGCCGCTTTTTAAAATGTGCGAATTCTTAACGGGTATATCATAGGCTGCTTCCAGCTTTCCGATCACCTTTGTCACACGCTTTTTATTGCATTTGGTCTGTATCGACACTGTATATTCTGTTGCCGTCTGCTCACCGGACAGGATATCATGCTGCTGCTCCATATCGAGGTCTTTGTCCATCGATACGATATATTCTGCCAGCTTTTCTGCCTGAGACGGCTTATACTTACGTCCATCCGACCCCAGGTAATAATAGCCTTCCTTCAGTTTTTTCATGGAATATGTATGTTCTTTCTCATTCACCGTCAAAGTCACCTTACGTTTCTGATACTCCGCCAGTTCCTTTTGCAAAAGATCGGTGATCTCCAGCGCAGATTTCTCCGACAGATCCGTCTGCCCCAGCTTTTTGTTTCCATAGGAGGTATCCTGATGTGCCTCTACTTCCTGTTTTCTCTGTTCAAAAGCAGCCGCTTCCGCTTTTAAATGTGCCTGCTTCCTTGCATAAACTCCCACGCAGACAAGCACCGCAGCCAGTGTCACGGCTGCCAGACCTATCAGCACTTTCTTATATACCGGTTCCATTTCACATACCATGCCTTTCACTTTTTCATTCCATTTTTTCAAAATCCAACGGAACGAACCACATTCTGTGATCCGTTCCGTTTTTTCATCTGTATATTTATCCACACACTGCAGACCATCCGGGAACAGTTCCGCCTGTCATATGAACCGGATATCTGCCTGCATGCTTTCTTATGCTTCTGCCTTTGTTCCTGAGATCGTAGCAATATCAACGATGGAAAGATTCGTTGTGTCTGCATTTTCCAGACTGTCTAACAATGCATTCGCCGTATCCAGAGAAGTCAGTACATTCACACCGGTCTCGATCGCCGTACGACGGATCAGGAAACCATCCTTCATCTTGTCACCATGTGTCGGTGTATCGATGACCAGATCAATCTGATGCTCTAACAGCAGATCCATCAATGTCGGTGCTTCTTCATTGATACGATTGACCGGGATCGCCAGTACCCCATGTTCATTCAGCACACGGGATGTATTTCTTGTCGCAAAGATCTCATAGCCCAGTTTCTTGAAACGTTTTGCTACGCCGACTGCTTCCAGTTTATCGGAATCCTTAACCGAAAGGATCATCTTCTTGTGCTTTGGAAGGCTGACACCGGCACCCAGGAATGCCTTGTACAGTGCTTCGTTAAATGTCTTGGCAATGCCCAGACACTCACCGGTTGATTTCATCTCCGGTCCGAGAGAAATCTCTGCCCCACGCAGCTTCTCGAAGGAGAATACCGGCATCTTGATTGCCAGATATCCCGCCTTTGGAGCCAGTCCCGGCTCATAGCCCAGATCGCGGATCTTTGCACCGAGGATCACACGGGACGCAAGGTCAACGATTGGAATACCGGTTACCTTACTGATATATGGAACAGTACGGCTGGAACGAGGATTTACCTCGATAACATATACCTCTTCCTGATATACGATAAACTGTATGTTGATCAGACCGATAACATGCAGGGAACGGGCAAGTTTTCTGGTATAATCTACCAGCACATTCTGGATCTTCTCTGAAATAGACTGCGCCGGATAGACCGAAATACTGTCTCCGGAATGGATACCCGCACGCTCTACGTGTTCCATGATACCAGGGATCAGGATATCCTCACCATCGCAGACCGCATCGACCTCGACCTCTTTACCCATCAGATATTTATCGATCAGGATCGGATGCTCCTGATGGTAGCGGGTGATCACTGCCATAAACTCGGTGATATCCTTGTCAGAGATCGCAATCTGCATACCCTGTCCACCAAGTACGTAGGAAGGACGGATCAGCACCGGATACCCCAGTTCATTGGCAACACGGATCGCTTCTTCTGTCGTGAATACGGTCTGGCCCTTTGGTCTAGGGATACAACACTGCTCTAAGATCTCATCGAACAGTTCACGATCCTCGGCAGCATCTACATTCTCCGCACTGGTTCCCAGGATCTTAACGCCCATCTTCATCAGAGCCTCCGTCAGGTTGATCGCTGTCTGTCCACCAAACTGTACCACCGCTCCATCCGGCTTCTCCAGACGGACGATGTTCTCTACATCTTCCGGTGTCAATGGCTCAAAGTATAATTTATCCGCAATATCAAAGTCCGTACTTACTGTCTCCGGATTGTTATTGACGATGATCGTCTCATAGCCCTCCTGCTCTAACGCCCATACGCTGTGTACAGAGCAGTAGTCAAACTCTATACCCTGACCGATACGGATCGGACCGGAACCAAGTACCATGATCTTCTTCTTCTCAGAAGTCTCTTCCACTTCATTTACACCATCGAAACAGCCGTAGTAATATGGTGTTTCGGATGCAAACTCTGCCGCACAGGTATCAACCATCTTAAATGCTGCCACAATACCATATTCATAACGAAGGTTCTTAATATCCTCTTCTGTCTTTCCTGTCCAGCGTGCGATAACCGCATCCGGAAATTCCAGACGCTTCGCTTCCTTCAGAAGTTCCTTATCCAGATTTCCCTTGCTCTCTTTGATACGCTTCTCCATCTCGACGAGAATCGCAATCTTATCAATAAACCATTCGTCGATCTTCGTCACTTCGTGAATCGTATCATAATCTGCAATGCCACGGCGAAGTATCTCTGCGATCAGGAAGATCCGGCGGTCATCTATAACAGATAATTTATCCAGTACATCCTCATCGGACATGCCGTCATAGTCTCCTGTCTCCAGACAATCCACATGCTGTGCCAACGAACGGATCGCTTTCATCAAACCACCCTCAAAGTTCGTGCAGATACTCATAACCTCACCGGTTGCTTTCATC
>CAUCOL010000246.1 GCA_958444395.1 uncultured Lachnospiraceae bacterium | reverse complement strand
CCGCAATGATCTTCATTTCTTTTTCTATTTCATCTGCATTTAAACGCTTACGGTTAATGTCGTTATAGCAGTTAAAACCGCAGTAGATACAGTAATTCTCACAATAATTTGCGATATATAACGGAGTAAACAGATAGACCGTATTTCCAAAATGCTTACTTGTCTCCTTCTTGGCTTTCGCTGCCATCTCCTCCAGAAATGGCTCTGCTGCCGGCGATAATAATGCTTTAAAATCCTCTACGCTGCAGCGGTCATTCTGCAAAGCTCTGCGTACATCAACCGCTGTATATTTGTCATAGTCATACTGTTCCATTTCAGACAGAACCTTTTGGCGGATCTCCGGTGAGATCTGCTCCATTCCATCCATATATTGCATATGGTCGGTTCGGCAGGACGGATCTGTCTCCAGCTTATGCTTGCGTTCCAATGCTTTTTGACTTAATTTATCTGAATCTACAAAAAATTGATTTTCCATCTAACTACATCCTCATTTCTAAACGACTTATCGCGAAGAGACGCCTTCTGTACAATTGATCTTTGCCGGAAGCAAATAACCCTGTGTTTTTCACTGCTTCTCTCCGCCCTCTGAAAACTGCCTGCCTTCGTTCAGAAGCAGGCCGCTGTGTAATTTCCCCTGTAAAAAGGCTCTAACTATAGTATTAAATGTAACTGTACCCGTTTAATCCCGTAAAAAACCAGTCAGTGGATCGGATGCGGCTGCACCACGTTCCAGCACTCTTCCCAGACCTGCCAGATAAGCAGCACGTCCTGCATTGATCGCATCTTTAAATGCTCCTGCCATCGCTGCTACATTGCCCGCTGTTGCGATCGCTGTATTTGCCATAACGGCTGCCGCACCCATTTCCATACATTCACATGCCTGCGACGGACGCCCGATGCCGGCGTCGACGATGATCGGAAGGTCGATCTCATCCACCAGGATCTGAATAAACTCTTTGGTCGCCAGTCCCTTATTGGAACCGATCGGCGATGCCAGCGGCATGACGGCAGCTGCTCCGGCATTTATCAGGTCTCTAGCTGCATAGAGATCAGGGTACATATACGGAAGTACAACGAAGCCCTCCTTTGCCAGCTGCTCGGTTGCCTTGATCGTCTCCGCATTATCTGGCAACAGATATTTACTGTCACGCATAATCTCAATCTTAACAAAATCCCCACATCCCAATTCTCTTGCCATTCTGGCAATACGGACTGCTTCTTTGGCATCTCTGGCACCGGATGTATTTGGCAGCAAGGTCACATTCTTCGGAATATAATCCAGAATATTTTCGCTCTGCTTTGTATTGGTACGACGTACCGCCAGTGTAATGATCTGCGCCTCGGCATTCTCTACTGCAGCCTTGATCAGCTCCATTGAATATTTTCCTGATCCCAGAATAAAACGGGATGAAAACTCTTTTCCACCTAATGTAAATGTGTCTTTCATAACAATATCCTTCCTTCTTATAAAAATTCACTCTATCCCCGTCTGACAACAGCTTTTCCGCTTTTTGTGCTGACTTTTTCTGACGGGTTTAAAAAGCTCCGCCACCCATGAAAGTTACTATTTCGACAATGTCGCCATCGTGAAATATTGTCTGTGCAAACTGATCTCTCGGAACCATTTCTTCATTCAGTTCCACTGCGATCACCTCCGGGCGGTAACCCTGCTCTTCCAGAAATTCCGTTAATTTCTTTTCCTGGTATGCATACTCTTTTCCATTAATTTTAATCATATATTTTCCTATGACCCCTTTCCTTTTCCATAAAAACGTGCAAGCCCACTTCCACTTTCCCGGAAACGGCAAGTTTCCGGGAAAAGAAAAAAGGTACACAAAGATTGACACCCGCGGTGGTGTCCCCCTTTGTGTACCTACATCGTTACACTCTGTCGTGTATTTTACTATGGTATGAAAAAAAAGTCAAGTTTGAAAAAACTCCGGCTTATATAAAGAAGTGCCTGCCGTCAGCATGATACCGGTTATGATCTGCGCGTAAAAGATTCTCTCCCTCTGCAATCCCAAGATTAACTCCATCCAGTGCACGCACCTCTCCTGAGGAAGTCTGGTAGTATTTTTTTAACTGTACTGTCTGAATGATATCCATACTCTCTTTCCTTTCTCTTTCTGTTGTATTCTCTTTCAGATATCATCTTAACAGTACGTCATCCTCTACGATCAATATAGTCTGCATTTTTATCCTCATTCCGCCAATCTTTATTTCTTCTTATGATCCATTACTTTTCCTTTGATCTTATCCATCGCGTCGACAAAGATCAGTACATCTGCCACGACCTGATACAGCTCCTGTGGAATATATTCACCGATCTCGATCTGACGCAGACTGTCTGCCAGCTTTTCATCCCGGTGCAGCGGGATGTTCTCCTGCCTGGCTGTATCAATGATCTTATCCGCCAGAAACCCCTGCCCGGATGCAACCACCTTTGGTGCTTCCTCCGAAGGTGTATACTCCAGTGCAACAGCTGTTTTTTTCTCCTTCTTCGGAGTCCTGAAATACTGAAAATCCTGTGCCATACTAACCTCATTTCCGCAGATTTTCCTTCTGCATTCATTAGTTGTATTGTACTGGTGTCCAAACGAACTGTCAACATTCAAAGGCATTCCTGAGCCAGCGGATCCTGCTGCCACAGATGCCGATCACATCAAAGCGGCAGGGGGTCTGTTCCGAATAATGCTGCTGCCACAGATAATTTCTGGCAACCTGTATAATGTGGTGCTGTTTGGCTGTTGTCACAGCCTCTTCCGGTGTTCCTCCCTGCAGATTATGCCGGTATTTTACCTCTACGAAAACAAGATATGCTCCGTCTCTGGCTATGATATCGATCTCTCCATAACGGCAGCAGAAATTTACTGTCACTATCTCCAGTCCGTGACGTTGTAAAAAAAGGACAGCCTGCTGCTCGTAGGCTGCCCCGATCTTTCTTTTATTCTGTTCTGCCTCCACCCTTTTTTTCTGCATAATGTCTCCCTTTTACTATATATTCACGTAAAGCACCGTCCGGCATCAACACACGGCACTTAATTTACACGATTTCCGCCACATACTCTCTGCACATGCATTGCCATATAGCCGATCTCCTCCTGCGGCACCTTTTCAAATACCATCTTTGACTGCATCCTATGTCCGATCATCTCACAGATCTTTTCTGCCAGCACATACATCTGCGGCATCTGCTGCAGAATATATTCATTGACGTCCAGTGTCAATTTTTCTCCACTTTGTAACCGCTGCAGCATATATTTTACATGGCTGGCAAGACGACTGTAAGCCGAAGAACCTTTCCGGATCGTGATCTGCATCTCCTCCTGTATGATCCCGATGCACTCCTGCAGGATCTGCATCATCCCCAGCACAACCTCCATTTTCTCATGACTGCGTCCCGTATGAAGATGCATGGCAATATAGCCTTTTTCATCCTCATTGACCATGACACCCAGCTGTTCCCTGATCCGTTCTGCCGCATAC
>CAUCOL010000245.1 GCA_958444395.1 uncultured Lachnospiraceae bacterium | reverse complement strand
GATGTCAATAAGACGATGAGCTATAAGGATGTCATATTGACAGTACAGGGCAATGCACAGACAAAACCGGAAGAGGACAGCGAATCCGGCGATGCATCTTCTGATACATCAAAGACAGAAGACACAGAGAAAAAGACAGATGAGGCATAATAATAAGAAGGAAGGGGAATGTGTATGCATCCATTAGGAGAAAATTATTCTTCTTTAGATGTGATGGCAGGACAGCTGTTACAGAAAAAGAAAACCGCAGACACAGGTAATTCTTCCAAAGCCGGCAAGTCGTTTCAAAACGTGTTAGACGATGCGAACCGAAAAAATCAGACAGAAAGTCTGAAATTTTCCAAACATGCCAATGAAAGACTGGCAGTTCGCAATATTAATCTGTCTGCGGAGCAGATAGAGCGTCTGGAAAGTGGAACAACCAGGGCGAGGGCAAAAGGAATTCAGGAGTCTTTGGTAATGGTCGATGATCTTGCATTCATCGTCAATGTAAAAAACAATACCGTGATCACGGCAGTAGGAGATACGGCAGATTTCGTATTTACAAATATTGATGGAGCTGTGATCGGTTAAATATCCGGTGCCGGACCTCACAAGGAAGCACATGGATTCTGAATGACAGAAGAATCCGTTCGGATATTTTTCGGAAGATTAAGGAGGAAAAATATTATGATGAGATCACTCTATTCTGGTGTGGCTGGATTAAAAACACATCAGACCAAAATGGATGTTATCGGTAATAACATCGCAAACGTAAACACAGTAGGATTTAAGTCAAGCAGTGTAAACTTTTCGGATACATTTTACCAGACGGTATCTTCCGCATCCGGAGCAGATGCTACGACGGGAAGAGCCGGAACAAATGCAAAGCAGATCGGTCTTGGTTCTTCGGTAGCTTCTATTACAACGAATATTACAGAGAACGGTGGAACTTCCAATACAAACCGTGCGCTGGATATTGCTATCAATGGAGAGTCTTTCCTGATCGTAAACAACGGAACAGAAAATCTGTTTACCAAGTCCGGTGCATTAAATGTAGATGAGGCAGGAAATCTTTATTGTACAACAAACGGCTGTGTTGTGATGGGATGGATGGCAGATACAGACGGAAACATCGACAGAAGTACCGTAAAACAGCTGCAGGTCATGACAGAGGATAAGATGACGGCAGCACCAACAGCGACATCTGATATCACGTTATCCGGAAACATTGAGCCAAACGATAAGAACCTGACACCGACGACAGAAGCAGACGGCAGCATTTCCGGTGGTATTACCCAGACCTTCAGCTTTTATGACAATCTGGGTGAGCTTTATACCGTAAAACTTCGTACAACAAAGGATGCTCCACAGACCAATGCATCGACAGTAACATATTCAACACGTGTGGAAGATGTATTAGACGCAAATGGTAATTCTATTTTCGTTCAGAAAAATACAGATCAGACAACCGGTAAAGTGACTTATACTGCTACCGGTGCACAGATTTCCTTTGGTACAGCGTCCGGTGGTGTCAGTGCAGCCGGTGTGAATGTAGATACCGGAGAATTTACGCTGGATCCATCCCTGATGACAGCACTTTCCTTTAACAGTGCTACCGGTGCATTTGCCAATGTTGGTGCCACACGTCAGAATGCAGAATATAACGGAAAAGCGGTAAACTTTAGTGTTATTCAGAAGGATACAACGCATGTGGGATCTGACAGTACATTCCCACAGTATGATGCGACAAAAGACAGTGGCGGCGTTGAGATCAGTTTTGACAGTCTGACACAGTATACAAAGTCCGGAACCAGTGATACCTCCTATGTAAAAGGAAGAGACGGTAAGGGTGCCGGTAATTATACAGGTACCATGAATGGTATTTCAATCGATGACAGCGGTGTGGTTTATGCAAATTACACAAATGGTGAGACAAAGGTTCTTGCACAGATTGCGGTAGCATCCTTCTCCAACCCATCCGGTCTGGAGGCAGCCGGTGACAGCTTATTCAGAGCATCCTTAAACTCCGGAGAGTTTGACGGAGTAGGTCAGGAGGTAACCTCTGATGGCGGCAGCTTTACGGTAGGTGCTTTGGAGATGTCCAACGTAGATCTTGCCAATGAATTTACACAGATGATCACGACACAGCGTGGTTTCCAGGCAAACTCACGTATTATCACGACCTCAGATACGATGTTAGAGGAACTGGTAAATCTTAAGAGATAATAAATGACATTGTCTGCATGCATGATATACATACAAAGAACGTATCGAACAGAATAAAAGCAATTCAGACAATGATTTGAAACTGCATAAAATGGAGCTGTTTTTTGAAAAGACGGCTCCATTTATTCTGGAATAGGAAAATGCTCGTAACGTAGAGCGAAGCCAACGAGAATTGCGAAGCAATTCTTGTAGGGCAAAACGCTGGTTTTGCCCTTTTTTCCGTGAAGGGACGGAAGAAGAATGAGAGTATTTGGAGCAGAGGACGTAAAAAAGGATGGCTTAGGATGCTATGAAAATGAGGTGTAGTATGATTGATCTGACAAAAATGAGTGGAAGTGAAGTAACCATCAATGCAGACCTGATAGAAACAGTAGAGGAAACACCGGATACTGTCATCACATTGACAACCGGTAAAAAATTTATTGTAAAAGAAAGTAGACAACAGGTAAAAAATCTAGTAAAATCGTATAAGAGAGAATGCTATTCTTTTGGATTAAGTAATTAAAATACATAAGGTGGTGTAAAAAATTGGAAATTTCAACAATAATTGGTCTGGTTCTATGCTTTGGCTGTGTCGTTTTAGGTATTCTTACAGGACCGGATGGAGCGGCAGGTTTCCGGCATTTCTATGATCTGCCCTCGGTCTTTATCACGATCGGTGGTTCTGTATGCTGTATGCTGGTTCAGTTGAAGGGCTTTCCGGAACTGATCGCTAACTTAAAATCCTTTTCGTTAGCATTAAAGAAACAGCAGGCCAATGAAGCAGATGTGATCAGCAATATTATCAATCTTTCCAATGTAGCACGAAAAGAAGGTCTTTTGGCGCTGGAAGAGGCAGCAAATAATATTGAAGATGATTTCCTGAAAAAAGGAATCATGCTGGTAGTTGACGGTACGGATCCGGAATTGGTGCGAAGCATCATGGAGACAGAACTCAGTTCGATCGAGAGCCGTCATAACGATAAGATTGCATTCTGGGCGAACTGGGCCGGCATGGGTCCTGCCTGGGGTATGATCGGAACACTGGTAGGTCTTGTAAACATGTTGTATAACATGGAAGATATGAGTTCGATCGGTCCGAACATGGCTACCGCACTTTTAACGACATTATACGGTTCTCTTCTGGCGAACTGGATCTGCGTACCTGTTTCCTTTAAGTTAAAGAATAACAACGCAGTTGAGGTTATGATGAAAGAAGTTGCTGTCGAGGGTCTGCTGTCGATTCAGGCAGGAGAAAATCCTCGTGTAATTGAAGAGAAACTGAAGTCTTTCCTGGCACCGGCCGTTCGTGAGAGCATCGGTGAGAAAGATGCCACAGAGGCTGAAGG
>CAUCOL010000244.1 GCA_958444395.1 uncultured Lachnospiraceae bacterium | reverse complement strand
AGTGGATCATTCCCGGGCAGATGCAGAGAGTTATTCGCGTCCATTGTCTGAAAAAGAGCAGAAGCGGTACGAAGAACTGGTGAAAGCATATGAAGCGGGACAATTCCCGGAAGGTCAGTTGTGTACCGTACAAACAGCACAGGAGATTGGACAGAACCGGCAGAAGATATGGTACTGCTATGAGCAGGGAATGTACTATATACCGGACACAGAGTTGACGGATGAGCAGCTGCTGCAGATCATAGATTTTCGAGAAAAGATGGATTATACATTGACCGAACGCTCAAAGAAAATACAGTCAGAGCAGAAGCAGGTAAAAGGGAAGATGACGGAAGAAGCCTGCGCGGCAGAGGCAAAGAAATGTCTGGAACAGTTTCTTGATCTGAAAACAGAGCAGATGACCTACTCGATCCAACGGGAGAAAATAGAGAACTGGCATGGACAGAAACAGGGAGTCAATATAGAGATTACATGTGAATCAACGGATTGGAAATATGCATATACAGTGAGTTTGGATGACCATACAGGAGAATGGTATGATATAGAAATAAAAGATTGGTGGGATAGAAAAGAGGCAGAAGAAAATATTTTATATAATATGAAAGAAGAAGCATATCTTACATTAGGAAGAACTTACAGGAAAAAACTTGAGTCAATTTATGGAAAAAATTCTATTCAAAAGATGACGGTTGAATATACATCGAAGGGAAAGAAGAAGCGAAATAATATATTATATTTTGCACAATTAAACGAAAAACGATTACTTGAAATTGCATATTGCACAAAACTTGACACAGTTTATTCTATTGCTATAACAAATATGCATGATCGAACGGAATTTGATAAATTATTCAAAAAATCCATGAAGGAACAGGGGATTAAGGTAAAAAAGAGACAGATTCCATAGGAAATATAATAAGGTAAATATTAATATTTACATAAATAATTAAGGAAAGGATGATTAAAAAATGAAGAAACAAATGATACTTGGATGCATAGTGGGGGGATGTTTTGTCAGTAGTATATGCGGGACAAATGTCAGCATGGCACAACAAAATATAAGCAATCTGACAGAAAATAGTTATCAAATGACAGAGATTTTTTCTGCTTCATCTATGGCAAGGAAAAGTATGCGTGGAGTGGTTACCGGGGATGGTGTACGTTTAAGAAAAGATGCTAGTAGCAATGCAACAGTGTTAGAGTCATTAGAAAAAAATGAAAAAGTTATTATTTTGGACGATAAGCCTAAGGGAGAATGGTTGAATGTAAAAAGAGTTAAGACAGGAACAAGTGGTTGGATACATAAAGATTATGTGAGAATCCTATAGAAAAGAGAGTTGGAAAAAGGATGAAAGGGGGTATGTATGGAACGTAACCTATATCTGCTTGCGGCGGATGATTCGCCGATCAGCGTCGAGTTGTATGCAGACCAGATGAAGAAGGGGAATCCGGTTATTCTATTAAACAGCCGGAATTCTCTGGCTCATTTGGAACAGTGCATGCAGAAGTACCAGCCGATGTATGTCTGTGTCACAGCAGAGCAGAGAGCAGAAAAGAGGCTTGCTGCCGGAGGTTATCGGATGGAATCCGAGCATGCACAATATCAGATCTGGAGAAGAGCATCAGAACCTGCATGGTCAGGAAAACTTCATCCGGGGCTGGCAGTCCTGCTGTCAACATCAGGAAGTACCGGCAGCAGTAAGATGGTAATGCTCAGTTATGAGAATCTCCGGGCAAATGCGGAAGCGATCATACATAGTCTGCAGATCCGAAAGGGAGACAGGGCGGCTGTTATGCTGCCAATCTCCTATTCATATGGGCTGTCAGTGGTAAACAGCTATCTGCTGTCAGGTGGTGAACTGCTGTTCCCTAAGGGAAATATTGTACAGACGGAGTATTGGGACAGTCTGGAGCAGATGGGGGTACAGGCAATCTGTGGTGTGCCATACACATACCGGATCCTGCAGCGTCTTAAGATTATGCAACGTCCTTTGCAGAAACTGAAGCTGATGACACAGGCAGGCGGCGGTTTGAGTTTGTCTCTGCAGCAGTATTTTCTGAGAGAGGCGCAGAGACGGCAGATTCATTTTGCAGTGATGTATGGACAGACAGAAGCCACTGCACGTATGAGCTGTTTCTTTCTGGATGAACATACCGATAAGCTGGGAAGTGTGGGACAGGTGATCCCGGGTGGTGCATTCCGTATCGAGATGGAAGGTGACCGGTCTGTGGCAGATTCTCGTCGCAGGCAGGAGAATCTGCTGTGTGGAAAAGAATATGCGGGGGAGATCCTGTATCAAGGCAGAAATATTTCTATGGGTTATGCGTGCAGCTGGAAGGATCTTCTGGTAAGTGAATGTGTTCATCCGGAATATGTAGATCATAGTGGCTGGCTGCATACGGGTGACCTCGGCTGGCTGGATGCAGATGGTTATCTGTATCTGACCGGACGAAAGAAACGGATCTTGAAGCTGCGTGGATACCGTGTAAATCTGGATGAACTGCAGGAGAAGATCAGTGAACGCCTGCGTCGTGATACTGTATGTATAGCAGTCTTGAAAAGGGATAGTGGTCGCAGCTTTGACACTACAGCAGAGCAACAGAAACAAAGCACATCGGAAGAACTTTGCGTTGTACTGGAACAGTCAGAAGCAGATGTGTCGGCAGAGACCCGGGAGGAGGTGGAAAGAGTGCTGGCAGAATTTTGTGTCAGTCGGAACGAGTATAGGATATGTATTACAGACAGGATCCCCAGAGGGGACAATGGGAAAGTACAGTATGAAAAACTGAAGTAAAATTAAATTAACGAGGAGAAATTTTAATGAGAAAACAGAAAATAATAATAGGAATTTTGACAGGCAGCTTAATATTATGTAATACAAATAAAGTTTTAGCTAAATCGCAATATAATGACCAGACTTTTTGTAGTCATGGTTATGAAACGTTTTTTGATCATTATCTAAAGTCATCTGATGGAAGTCGAATAGGAACAAAAAAATACTTTATTTCATCTAATTTTAACGATCAACAAAAGGGAATGATTGCTGCTGGAATAAAAAAATGGGATGTTACTGCATATTTTGACTTAGCATCAACGTCAAGTAATGCTACTGCACAAATTAAAGTTAGTAAAGAAACATTAGCTGCTGGAGTTAACGGCATTACTTTATACAGTTGTACTATGGATGATTGTGGAAGACCGACAAGCAATTATAAATATGCAAAAATACAGATAGACGTACAAAAAACATCTGATACCAAACTTTTACAAAAAGTTGCCACTCATGAAGCTGGTCATGCATTAGGACTTGCACATTTAAGCCGAACGGCAAGTGTAATGTGGCCTATATCAAGTGACACAGGATATTTTAAAGCTGAGTTACAGAATGTTGATTATTTTAACGTAGTACATATATATTGTTAGAGGTGAGGTGGATATTATGAAGAAAATGGTGATGGTTATTATGGGATGTTTACTTATATGTTTTTTTGGGGGTGATTGTGTAAGATATTTTCAACAACAAGAAGAGAGTAGTATTGATGGGGT
>CAUCOL010000243.1 GCA_958444395.1 uncultured Lachnospiraceae bacterium | reverse complement strand
GAAAAGGTCTGGTCGTATCCGGAAAGTACCTGAAAGTTCGCAGCTCCGTAGGTGAGCTTTACATCTGCATTGGACAGACCTGACAGGTTCAGCATTTTCTTTGAGAGCATCTCCCGCACCTGCTCCTGGTATTCTTTCTCATAGCCGATCGCTGTCTCTGAAAAAGGGAGTCTGGATGCGTCCGGCCGGATATAATCCAGATCGTCGATATTTTGTTTTCGAGCAAAGTTTGACTGACGTTCTTTTTCCCAAAACGCCCGATCCCACGTTGGCTTATTGGCATTTTCCTGTTTGGTCTTGACGTGAAGCCATATAATGAATACAATAAAACATAAGAAAAAAACAGGCATGGAATATCGTCCTTCCTAATAAAATAATATAACAGATTGGAGGTTTTTACGTGAATTTTTTTAATAAAAAAAATCAGCAGCGCATCGCAATGGTGATCTGCCTGATCCTTGTTCTTGCGATGGTAGTACCAATGGTTCTTGAATATCTTATATAACGGGAATATACGTTATGTATGTTTGAAATAAAGCAGATGGTGAGACTGTCTGCTTTTTCTTTCTATTTACGGCGGTACATGCTTTTATATACCATCGATCCGTTTGCCGGACAGACGCAGATGCACACTCGCTTTACAGAACATTGGATTACACTCTATATGGAATATACAGAATATACGAAAAAATGTCAAATGATCCCAAAATCTTTGACTTGCGTAATACCTCCGGTATGTTAAAATTATTCTTGGATTCAAAAAGAGTAAAAGGATGCGTTAATTATGAAGAAGAATAAGATATTGGGAGTTGTTTTTATTGTTGGTTGTATTGTTTCGATCGCATTGGCAGCCTTGATCATTTTGTTTGCCAGAGATAATTTTGGCAATGATAAGCTGATCTGTCAGGGGATCCGGATCGGTCAGGTCAAAGTAGGCGGCATGACCAGACAGCAGGCACAGGATGCCGTAGATGCTTTTATAGATGCACAGGAAAATAAAACTGTCGAGATCAAGGTACTGGATCATACGATTACAGTGACCGGAGGGGCAGTCGGGATCACTTACCGGGATGACGGATATGCTGAGAAGGCATTGAAGATCGGAAAGGAAGGAAGTATTTGGAAGAGATTGCAGCAGATCCGTAAGGCAGAGAGCGGCGGACTTTCTTTTCAAATGAATATGCAGTTAGAGGAAGAGACGCTGCACACATTTGTGGAAGAACAGTGCACACAGTATGATGTAAAAGCGAAGAATTCCAAGCTGAAATGGAAGAATGGTTCCTTGCATGCGACCAGATCGCACAGTGGTCAGGAGGTGCAGATCGAGGAGACGGAAGCACTTCTTAAGAAAGCGATCATGCAATCAGAAAAGAGCGACCAGATTCAGGTCGAAGCGAAGGTAACGGTAACAGAGCCGAAATACACAAAGGAACAGGTTTCAAAGTGTACCGATCTGCTGGGATCTTATTCGACCACCTACAGTACCTATCTGACAGCACGGGCCAGCAATGTGGCAACGGCAGCAGGACGTATTAACGGTACAGTGCTGTATCCGGGGAAAACCTTTTCCACGGTTAAGGTCATTAAAGAACGAACAGAGGCAAATGGGTATAAGACGGCACCGGAGTATTCCAGCGGAAAAGTCGTCGATGGAATCGGTGGAGGCGTCTGCCAGGTGTCTACGACACTTTATAATGCCGTGATCAATGCAGAACTTGAAGTGGTGGAACGTTCCCCACATTCTATGGTCGTAGGATATGTTGATGTATCCAGAGATGCAGCAATCTCCGGTGATTATAAGGATTTTAAATTTAAAAATAACGGAGAAGATCCTGTGTATATCATGGGAAGTGCCAGTGGTGGTGTTCTGACCTTTAAGATTTATGGACATGAAACACGTCCGGCAGATCGAAAGATCTCTTTTGAGTCCAAGATTCTTGAAACGATCGAGCCGGGGAAAGAGGTTATCACAGAGGATGCTTCCCTGCCGTCAGGCTATCGAAGTGTGACGCAGTCAGCGCATGTTGGATATAAGGCGGCGCTTTGGAAGGTGATCATGGTGAATGGCAAAGAGACAGAACGTGTCCAGTTAAATACAAGCTCCTACAATGCTTCACCGCAGTATGTTACCGTAGGAAAACAGCCGGAGGCAACGCCATCGCCGGCACCAACAGCAGAGTCGGACAAGAAAAACCCGAATGCGAAGGCAACGACAAAACCAACGGTAGCGGGTAAGCCAAAAGCGACGGCGAAGCCTAAGGCAACGGCAAAGCCAAAAGCAACCGCAAAGTCAAAAGCAACGGCGAACCCCAAAAAACACTAGAAACGCCAAAAGCAATGACAAGATCAAAGAGCAATCGTTAAGTGTAGAGTAACCTTAAAATCAAAGAGCAATCGTTAAGTTTAAAGTAACAATAAAATCAAAGAAGAATCATTAAATTCAAAGCAGCAATAAAGTCAAAGACGATTACAAAACGGAAGCCAATATCCCGGTCAAAGATAACCGTCAGAAAATATTCCGTTTAGAACAATCGACAGAGAATACAGAAATGAGGATTCATATGGAAATAGGAAAAGTACCGGAAAATATATTAAAAAGAGCTGTGTTTAAGCAGATCAAACATATTCGTCCGGAGGTGCTTCTGCATCCCGGGGTTGGTGAGGACTGTGCGGCGGTAGAGACAGCACCGGATGAAGTGCTTGTATTTTCTACTGACCCGATCACCGGAGCTTCTAAGGGGATGGGAAGACTTGCCGTCCATATTACGGCGAATGATCTGGCATCCAGTGGAGCCGAGCCGGTTGGTATCTTAAGCTGCATTATTTTACCGGATCGAACCAGAGAAAAGAAGCTGCGCGATCTGATGCAGGAGATTGTAGCGACATGTAATGAGATGAAGATCGAGGTCCTGGGAGGACATACGGAGATTTCAGATGTGGTCAATCGTCCGGTTGTAACGATTACCGGTGTCGGAAAGGTCAAAAAGGATAAGCTGGTTTCAACCGGTGGACTGGTACCGGGGGATGATCTGGTTATGACCAAATGGGCAGGTCTCGAAGGAACAACGATCATTGCAGCAGAAAAGGAAGAGGAACTTTTGCAACATCTTCCAAAGCAGATACTGGATGCTGCACATGCGATGGAAGATTATATCTCAGTTGTTCCGGAGGCGGTGATTGCAGTAGAAACCGGAGTTCATGCAATGCATGATGTGACAGAGGGGGGGATTTTCGGTGCCCTGTGGGAGGTCGGAGAAGCTTCTGGTGTTGGAATTGAAGTCGATTTAAAGAAGATTCCGATCCGTCAGGAGACGATTGAAATCTGTGAAGTATATGATATCAATCCCTATATGCTGATTTCCAGTGGCTGTATGCTGATCGGTACACCACATGGCAATCTTCTGGTGGATAATCTGAAGAAAGTGGGGATATCGGCAGCGGTGATCGGACGAGCGACGGAAACGAATGACCGGATCATTATCAACGAGGACGAGACAAGATTTCTGGAACCCGCAGGAAGTGACCATTTATATAAAATTTATCAGACAGGGA
>CAUCOL010000242.1 GCA_958444395.1 uncultured Lachnospiraceae bacterium | reverse complement strand
GAACAGGACAGGAGGTCAGAAATATGACAATGGATATCAAAGAAATTATGGATATAATACCACATCGTCCCCCATTTTTACTGGTGGATCGTGTGATCGATATGGTGCCGGGAGAGAGCATAACAGCGATCAAAAATGTGTCAATGAATGAACCGTTTTTTGTGGGGCATTTTCCGGGCAATCCGGTTATGCCGGGTGTATTGATCATTGAGGCAATGGCACAGGCAGGTGCGGTAGCGATTCTTTCACAGGATGCATTTAAAGGCAAAACAGCCTATTTTGGAGGCATCAAAAATGCCAAATTTAAAAAGATGGTAACACCGGGTGATACACTTCGCATGGAGGTATCGATTCTGAAGTTAAAGAAGAATGCTGGCATTGGTCAAGGTACTGCCTATGTAGATGATAAAGTTGCCGCACAGGGCGAATTTATATTTATGATTGGAGACTGATTATGTTTGATAAAATATTGATTGCCAATCGAGGAGAGATTGCGGTTCGTATTATCCGTGCCTGTCGTGAGATGGGGATTCAGACCGTTGCCGTCTTTTCGGAGCCGGATCGGGAAGCATTGCATACACAGCTTGCTGATGAGGCAGTCTGCATCGGACCGGCAAAGGTTTCGGACAGCTACCTGAATATGAAAAGCATCATCAGTGCAGCGGTAGAGAAGAAAGTGCAGGCAATTCATCCGGGATTTGGCTTCTTATCGGAGAACAGTACATTTGCAACGATGTGTGAGGAGTGTAATATCAAATTTATCGGACCGAATGCATCCGTGATCGATGCGATGGGAAACAAATCACATGCAAGGGATCTGATGATCAAAGCGGGTGTACCGGTTATACCGGGAAGCGATGGTGTCGTGGAAAATATAGAGCAGGCATATGAAGTCGCTGACAAGCTGGGCTATCCGGTAATGGTAAAGGCATCTGCAGGCGGTGGCGGAAAGGGAATCCGTATCGTTCGCAGCAGAGAAGAACTGGCAGATGCATTTGAATCTGCCAAAAGCGAGACACTGGCAGCCTTTGGGGACGATACCATGTATATGGAAAAAGTGATCGAGCATGCACGCCATGTTGAGGTGCAGATCCTGGGGGATGAGCACGGCAATGTGATTCATCTGGGTGAAAGAGACTGTTCCCTGCAGCGTAAGAATCAGAAAGTACTGGAGGAATCTCCTTCCCCTGCGATCACACAGGAGGTACGTGAGGCAATGTGTGCCGCTGCGATCAAGGCAGCGAAGGCAGCACATTACCAGAGTGCCGGTACGATCGAGTTTTTATATGACCGGTCGGGAGCCTTTTATTTCATGGAGATGAATACAAGGATTCAGGTAGAGCATCCGGTGACAGAGATGGTAACCGGCGTTGATATTATCAAGGAGCAGATACGGATCGCAGCCGGCGAAAAGATGCATCTGACACAGGACGATATCCGGATCCGGGGACATGCGATCGAGTGTCGTATCAATGCAGAGAATCCGGACAGAAACTTTGCTCCGTGTCCCGGAACGATTGATTATCTGCTGCTTCCGAGTGGCGGGCTGGGACTGCGTGTAGATACTTCGGTCTATGAAGGCTATGAGATTCCGCCGTTTTATGATTCGATGATCGCAAAAGTGATCGTGCATGGCAAGGATCGAAAAGAAGCCATTGCCAAAATGAAACGTGCATTGTATGAATTTATTATTTCCGGTATTGATACAAATATAGAATTTCAGAACAGGATCTTAAATAATGAGGAGTATGTAAAAGGAGAATTTGATACTTCATTTCTTGAGAAATTCTTAGCTGAATGGAAGGGTTGATTGAGTGAATTTATTTGGTAAACGCAACTATTTTTCTCTGGATCATCCAGAAGAAAAAAAGAAAACGGACAGAAGGAAAAAAGTGTCAGAACCATCGATTCCTGATGGAATGTGGATCAAATGTAATACATGCAAAATGATCATTTATAAAAAGGAAGTGACGGAATATAAACTGTGTCCCAACTGTGGGGCGCATTTCCGTCTGACACCGCAGGAACGGATCAATATCACCTGCGATCCGGACAGTTTCCGGGAGCTGGATGCCGATATGCAGCCAAAGAATCCGATGAACTATCCGGAGTATGATAAGGTGATCGAAAAGGCACAGAAAAAAGCAGGGATCAGGGAAGGTGTTGTGACCGGGTATTGTAAGATCGAAGGACAGGACGCAGTGATCGCTGTGATGGACAGTCATTTCATGATGGGAAGTATGGGCTCTGTGGTAGGCGAGAAAGTAACGCGTGCGGTGGAGGCTGCTACGGAAGCAAAACTGCCGGTTATTATTTTCACTACATCCGGTGGAGCACGTATGCAGGAGGGAATCATTTCCCTGATGCAGATGGCAAAGGTATCTGAAGCACTAGGACGCCATGATGATGCCGGCTTGTTATATGTGACAGTATTGACGGATCCGACGACCGGCGGTGTAACAGCCAGCTTTGCGATGCTGGGCGACATTATTTTATCAGAGCCAAAGGCATTGATCGGATTTGCCGGACAGCGTGTGATCCAGGGGACGATCCACCAGAAGCTGCCAGAAGGCTTCCAGAGAGCGGAGTTTCAGCTGGAACATGGCTTCGTGGATCGTATTGTACACCGGGAGAAGCTGCGTGGGGAGCTTGGCAAAATCTTAAAAATGCATGCAGGTGCAGGACAGGAGGGAAATGGACATGAATGAAACGATGAAATCCGTAACCATTGCCCGAATGATCGAACGTCCCAATACGAGACAGTTTATTCAGGAGATATTTACTGACTTTATAGAATTGCATGGAGACAGACAGTTTGCAGATGATGGTGCGATCGTAGGCGGTATCGCCATGCTGAACGACACACCGGTTACAGTGATCGGTATTCAGAAGGGGCATACACTGGAGGAGAACGTACAGTGTAACTTCGGTTCTCCGAATCCGGAAGGCTACCGGAAAGCACTGCGTCTGATGAAACAGGCAGAGAAGTTCCATCGCCCGGTGATCACATTGATCAACACTGCCGGAGCGTATTGTGGTATCGGCGCAGAGGAACGTGGACAGGGAGAAGCTATTGCACGCAATCTGATGGAGATGTCCCGGTTAAAGACACCGATCATCAGTATCTTTATCGGAGAAGGCGGTAGCGGCGGTGCCCTGGCTCTGGCAGTTGCAGATACGGTCTGGATGCTGGAGCATGGGATGTATTCGATTCTTTCGCCGGAAGGTTTTGCGAGCATTCTGTGGAGAGATGCATCCAGAGCAGAGGAAGCGGCTGAGCTGATGAAGCTAACAGCAAAGGATCTGTTACAGAATCATGTAATTGACCGTATGTTTACAGAACCGGAAGAGGGACTGGAAAATAATCTGGAATTTACAACGACACAGATAAAGGCTGCATTGGAAGAAACCGTGCCACAGCTGCTGGATACACCGACGGATATACTGCTTCAGAAGCGGTATGAACGTTTCCGTCAGTATGGTGAGTATACAGAATAAAAGAAGATATATACCAAAGCCCCCTAACGGACAATGCCAACCGGCAGTGTCCGTTAGGG
>CAUCOL010000241.1 GCA_958444395.1 uncultured Lachnospiraceae bacterium | reverse complement strand
CGATCAGGGACAGACTGTGGAAAGCACCGAAGAGGAGTATATAAAAGAATGGGACCGCTACAGCAAGGAGGCTTCTCCCATAGAATTTGTTACAAAATAGTTCCTTGTAATTGCCACCCGATTCCCGTATAATATAAATAGAAGGATTCAAAACATCAGAACGGAAGACAACGGGTGGGCATATGAAAAATAAAAAGGTATTCATGGGCTGTATGATACGACACGGCGGACTGCTTGCGGCAGAAGCGATTCTGGCACTGGCGGTCAGCGTGATCCTGGTACAGGGAAATAAAATCATCAGCGGCGTGATCGATGAAATGCTGTCAGGCAGGCAAGTCCTGTTTGGCAGCTTTCTGCTGCAATTTTTGATTTACACGGTGGTGGGAACCATAGCGGCTTTCTTGCAGAGTGCGGCAGCCAGCCGGTATGCAGTGGCAGTCTGTACGGAGTATAGAGACCTGGTAGGAGAGAAACTGTACCGCACGGAATATAAATATTTTGATGCGAACTATTCCGCCACGCTGCTCAACAAAGTCATCGGAGATCTGGGGGAGATCGCCAGCTTCTTAGAGACCGTGCTGCCGGACATGATCGCCAGCTTCATCGGTATTTTTACCTATGCGGTCTACATCGGAGAGACGAATCTGGGGTTACTTATGGTCATCCTGATCACCTATCCACTGATCTTCTGGATCGCCGGGAAGCTGGTAAAACGGATCCGTGGTCTGCAGGCGAACTACAGACAGAAGACAGACGTGATGGCGCAGATCGCCCAGGATGCGGTCAGCGGCATTTTGGTACTGCGTTCCTTCGGCATCGAAGAGGTCTTCCGCAAAAAGATGCACAAAGCGTCGGTGGAACTGGTGGAGAATGAGGAGAAGCGTACCCAGATCACCAACACCGCCATCGTTGTAAGAAAGCTGATCCAGTGGCTTCCCAACATTATCAGTGCCGTCTATGCCGTATGGCTGGTGAGCCGCGGAGCGGTCAGTTTGGGCGGACTGGTAGGATTTATCCTGATCCTGAGCAAGTTCGTGGATGCCTATACCGGACTGCCCTTTGCCATGGTGGATGCCTCTACGGGAATGGTCAGCGTCGACCGTGTGGAGAAGATATTGTCTGCGGAGGAGGAACCCTCCGGCGAGGGATGCGCGGATGCAGTGACCCGGACGGCAGAGAATGTGATCGCATTTGATCAGGTGGATTTTTCCTATCATGAAAATGTGCCGGTATTGCAGGGGCTTACGTTTTCTGTGAAAAAGGGTGAAAACGTTGCATTTGTAGGTGAGTCCGGCGGTGGAAAGAGCACGATCTTCCGCATTCTGTGTGGATTTTATGAAAAAACGGGCGGAGAATACCGGATCTTTGGCAGACCAATCGAGGAATGGAACCGGGAAGCCCTGCGGGAGCAGATTGCACTGGTATCCCAGAATGTATTCCTGTTCCCTACGACCATCGCGGAGAACATCGCCTACAGTAAGCCGGGCACCACGAGAGAACAGATCGAGGAAGCCTGCAAAAAGGCGCAGATCCACGAGTTCATACAGACATTGCCCGAAGGTTATGAGACGATGGTGGGAGAACGGGGAGCTATTCTCTCCGGAGGACAGAAACAGCGAATTGCCATTGCCAGAGCGATTTTAAAGAATGCGCCGGTACTTTTACTGGATGAGCCGACATCCGCACTGGATGTGGAGACGGAGAGCGGGATCCAGGAGGCGATTCGCACGGTGATGGCAGGCAGAACCTGCATCACCATTGCCCACAGACTGTCCACCATACAGAATGCGGACCGGATCTATGTGCTGAAGCAGGGACAAATCGCAGAGTGCGGCACCCATGAGGAATTGCTGGCAACAGGCGGAGCCTATGCCGCGATGTACGGAGAGGAGGCAGACCATGCAGAATTATAAGCTATTTATCCGCTCCATGCGTGTCATGGGGAAGAAGCGGTTTGTCTACCTGGGATCCATCTTCGTTATGAGTGTGACCTTTGCCCTGTTCGGGATCATGAGCTCACTGCTGATGAAATGTGTGGTGGATATTGCCCAGACCGGGGAATATGAGAGACTGGGGTATTCCATCGTAGCTATTGTGGTAGTAGGCGTGATCTCTCTACTGATCTACCGTGTGGCAACGATCCGCTACAATGTGGAAGCCAAGCGGGTCTACGGTGATCTGTCGGAGAGGGTGCTGGATGCAGAAATGAGCCTTCCCTACAGCTATTATGAAAAACACCACAGCGGCGAGATTGTCTCCAAAGTGTCCTATGATCTCACGAAAATGGGAGACATCTACGGTTCCAGACTGCGGAGAGTGGTGATGCCCTTTTTACAGGTGGTGTCATACCTGATTCCTATGTTTCTCTTAAGCTGGCGGCTGACATTGTGCCTGCTGGCAGTTAACAGCGTGATGATGGCGATTGAGCTGTTATTGTTAAATCCTATGCACTGCGTCAGCAGAGAACTGTCGGGAGTAAATACTGCTATGACGAACCGGCTGTCGGACATGTTGCAGGGAATGGAGCAGGTGAGGATGTTTCCCGGCGGGCGGGGAACCGTGGCGCAGTTTCGGGAAGAGAATCACCATTATGAGAAAAAATACGGTCGCAAGACATTGTATACCGCCTGTCTGGAGGGCAGCAGCAAGGGCTTTGAACTGTTGTGTTCCCTGGTATTTCTGATGTTGGGAATCTACTACGTGGACAAAGGCTACACCACCCTGGGAGCGCTGGCGGCGATCTATACCATGTATGCTTCCTTCTCGTTCCAGTTCTTACAGATCGGAAAGTACATTCCGGAGCTGGTGGGATGTCTTGCCAATGCACAGAATATCTTCTATTTCCTCGATGAGGTGAAGGAGCCTGCCAACTGGTATCGGGAGAACGGCGACAAACGGATAGCAGAGACAGCGCAGGCAGAGATGCCTGCCGGGCAGAAGACCACGACCGGGATACAGCATGCCAATGCTGTGGAAATCCGGTCTATCCGTTTTTCCTACACCGGGGAGGAAGACGTGCTCCGTGATTTTTCCCTGGAAGTAAAAAAGGGGGAATGCGTTGCCATCACCGGTGCTTCCGGCTGCGGCAAGACGACCCTCTCCAAGCTTCTGCTGGGACTGTATCCTTTAGGAGAAGGCGATATTCGTGTCAACGGAATGTCTATGCGGGAGAGTGACCTGGCAGACCTGCGCCGTCAGATCGCCTATGTCCCCCAGGAGCCGTACCTGTTCCAGGGTTCCATTGCGGAGAATATCCGTATGGGAAGACCGGATGCCACAGAGAAAGAGATCAGAGAAGCGGCAATGCAGGCGCATGCCCATGACTTTATCATGGAATTCCCGGAAGGGTATGATACCACGGTGGGCGAGCGGGGCAACAATCTCTCCGGCGGGCAGAGACAGCGGATTGCCATTGCCAGAGCAATCTTAAAAGATACTTCCATCATCCTGCTGGATGAGGCAACCTCGGCACTGGATAACGAGTCCGAACAGGCAGTCAACGAAGCTTTGCGTAACCTCCAGGGACAGAAGATGATCCTCATGATCGCCCACAGACCATC
>CAUCOL010000240.1 GCA_958444395.1 uncultured Lachnospiraceae bacterium | reverse complement strand
CTTTTTAAATTGTCCTACAAATAACACGGATGTAAAAAGCACAGCGATAATATCTGCGATCGGTTCGGCGGTATATACACCCACTGTCGGATTAGATAAGATGTGCGGCATAATATAGATCAGCGGGATGAGCAGTACAAATTTACGGACAACGGCTACGATAATGGAATTTACCGCCTTTCCCAGGGAAGTAAAGGTCATCTGACAGGCAATCTGTATGCCGAACAGAAAGAGTCCACCCAGATAGATCTTTAGCACAGGGGCAGTAAAACGAACCAGTGCAGTATCTGAGGTGAAAAGTCTGACAAACATCTGAGGTACAAGCTGTACGACAGCCCAGAGAGCGGTGGAATAGGTTAAACAGGTAATCAAAAGCAGACGGAACGTTTTCTTTACGCGGTCAGCATTTTTGGCACCATAATTGTAACTTGAGATAGGCTGTGCACCCTGTGCGATTCCCTGCAGGGGCAGCATGGCAAACTGCATGACGCTGGTCAGGATCGTCATTGCGCCAACAGCTATATCGCCGCCGTAGCGCAGAAGAGAGGAGTTGAAGCAGACCGTTACGATGCTTTCGCTTGCCTGCATGATAAATGCTGCCGTTCCTAGGGCAATACAGGGAAAGATGATTTTGGCATCCAGGTGCATATAGTTTTTCTTAAGATGGATCTGGGTTTTCTTACCGCTGAGAAAAAGGACGACCCAGACTGTGGAAACGGCCTGCGAGAGGACCGTTGCCAGAGCTGCTCCTTTCACACCCATATGAAATCCGAAGATAAAGATCGGGTCTAATGTAATATTACAAATGGCTCCGACGAGGACGGATATCATGGAAATCGTTGTGAAGCCCTGTGCCGTAATAAAGGCATTCATGCCCAGTGTCAGCTGTACGAACAATGTGCCAAAGGCATAAACCTGCATATAGTCCGTTGCAAAAGAAATGGTATTTTTACTGGCACCGAAGGCTAATAATAAATCTTTGCTCCAAAGCAGTAAAACGGCGGTCAGAACAAGTGAGAGGAGAACCTGGAGAACAAAACAGTTGCCAAGAATCTGCTCTGCAGAGGTACGATCCTGTTTGCCCATATAGATGGAAGCTCTAGGGGCGCCACCGGAGCTGATCAGTGCGGCAAAAGCAGAAACAATCATAATGATCGGCATACAGACACCGACACCGGTGAGAGCCAGACTGCCGTTTTCCGGAATGTGGCCGATATAAATACGGTCTACAATATTATAAAGCATATTAATAAGCTGTGCGATCACAGTGGGAATAGACAGTTTCAAAAGAAGCCTTCCGATGGGTTGCGTACCCAGAAAATCGTTTTCTTTTTGCATGTATGTAAAACCTCCTTTGGTCATTTCATTTTGTACTGTATCAAACCATACAATAAATAAAACAAAATGTCAAAAGAAGAACTGAAACAGCAGATCATGGATAAGAAGGCAAAGAGAAAGGCACAGGAGAAACTCCTATGCCCGGATATCAAAAGAATATCGTTTCAGTTCGCCACTGCTACCGGTCACCTTTCGATTCAGAAACTCACTGATCGGATTTTCTATTTTCTCCTGCGGATGAATCTGTATATGGGAGGTATAACCCTTGTCGGCAAGTGCTTGTTCCAGCAGAGAGGTGTTGCGCAGAAGAAGCTGCTGGGCAGACGGATCTTCCATATAAAAGTCTGCCTGAATCTGCAGATTGTTCTTCTCGATCCGGATATCCGTCGTGCCAAGATGTTCCATATCCAAATGGAGCAATACGCTGATCTGCGCAGAATGCTGTTTTAAACATTCTTTCTTCGTATATACATACAGATCACCGTGGGCATCCTGCTCGGATAGGCGCAGAGGAAGCTGGACATAGCTTAATGTTTCATTTAAAGTTTTCATGAAATCAATATTATGCCGGATATCATGCGCTTCTCCGGCAATCTGACGGGAGTCACTGCCGGACAGTACGGAATCGATCAGCTGTTCACAGGCGTGCATTTTTTGTTCCAGATGCTGATAGAAGGTATCTATCTGTCCGGGTTTCTCTAACTGTTTGGGCGAAAGTGTAAACTGCTGCAGCAGAGACTGGGTAAATAATTTCTGAAAAGCCGTGCTTTTAAACAGCTGTCTGGCAGCAGCGGCGTCCGTCTGTGGCAGACGTGTCCGGATCATTTCCAGCAATTCGCCGGCGGACATGTTTCCTTCCCGGATGGAACGTTTTAATGGTTCCGGCAGAGAGAGCGGGTCGAGTGTGTGCTGCAGTGCATTTCGTTCTTCCGGTGTCAGGAAGGTAAACAGGGCATTCTGGCTGCGACCGCTTTGCTCTACCGAATCCAGAAGCGTCCGAACGACAGACGGAAGATGCGTCTGCAGGGAAGAGGAAGAGTCTGCAGCGAGCATCTGGTTCAGATTCTGATTTACTGTTCGCAGGGAAGTGCGCGCAGCATCTGACAGATTGTGAAAAAATCTGCCAAACGAGAAGGATTTATGATCTGCTGCATCGGTCTGTTCCATCTGATCCGTTTGTTCTGCATCCGGGAGGAGATTATCAGAAACAGCCTCTGGCTGCCCGGAAGAATCCGGAGGAGTCGAAAGATCTGTTTCGTCAAATACAGCATGATAGGAAATCTCTTCGGGCGGTGCTGCAGGCTCCAGTACAGAGGTGATCGACTGCATCATCTGCTGCAACTCCTGCGGATTACTGTCTGCGGGCAGTTTCAATGTCCCTTCGGCAGCGGACCTTTGCAGCAGGGACAGAATATCACGCTGTGACAGAGTGCCGTTTTGCAATGCCTGCAGGGTGGTATCTTCCAGGGGAGTTTCGGATAACATGTCCAGGATCTGGCTGCGATCAGAGTCAGACAGGTGTGCCATTAACGGAGTCATAGACAATGGTTCGCCGGACGGTTCGGATAAGATGGAAAGAAGCCGTTCGCCAAAGGCGGATACAGAAGAAGCAGGACCATTGTCTGCCAGGGTATCTAACAGCTGGGGCAGCTGATAAGAAAATTCCTGTATCTTATTTAACAGGGCATGCTGTCCGGATCGGTAGCTGCTAAACTGCTGTATACTGTCTTTTGTAATTTCCATATGCTGTTTATTCATGATACATAAGGAGTCCATATCCTGCGTATCATAGTCATACGCCTGCTGCATCAGAAACTGTATCGAATCCTTATTAATAGGAAGAAGATGGTCCATCAGTGCTTTTACGGCTGCTTCATTTCGATCCGTAAAGGGCAGACCGGCCTCCTGGAGTGCCTTGCGGATCATAGTCTGTTCATTGTCCGTTAATGTCTGCGGCAGAACCTCCATTGATATTCCGGTGGCAGATACGGTATTCATACGAAAGGCAGCTCTCTGGCCGATGGAGAGTGTTGAACTGTCGGCAATATGTCCTTTGACAATACCATTGTTCTCCACGGTGATCGTTATTTCGTTATTATGCAGATCAGAAACTTCGCCGCGAATGATATCGCCCTCCCGAAGCTGGCTGGCAATATTGCGGACGGTGCCAAAGCTGTTTGCTCCGGTCAGCGGACGTGCCATCTGTGGAGCGGCAGCAGCGGAACGGGGCTG
>CAUCOL010000239.1 GCA_958444395.1 uncultured Lachnospiraceae bacterium | reverse complement strand
TGAAGACAGATGTAAAGGAGACCGAGAAAGGTTACGAAGTAGCCGTTGATCTTCCGGGATTTAAGAAAGATGAGATCCAGCTTGAACTAAACGATGGTTACCTGACCATCAGTGCCGAGAAAGGTCTTGACAAGGAAGAGAAGAATAAGAAAGATAAATATATCAGACGTGAACGTTATAACGACAAAGATATAGAGGTTGTGTTTAAGGGTGAGAATTTTATCCGAAATGCAGTGTAGTAAACAAAATGAGTAATATAGAAAGCCAGTAGTGAAAAAGCTGCTGGCTTCTTCTATGGGCAGTAACGAAAATGAAAGAATTATGAAAAGGATATGGCGAAACAAAAGCCGTGTCCTTTTTTTGCTGGGAAATTGAACTATATAAAAAAATATGATAATAAAATTTATATAAAAACCTAACTATATAATAAATAAAATATTGAAAAATAGGATAATACAGATTAAAAATTAGGATTTATAATAAATACATATAAAAATAAAACCTAACTTCCGCATAGTTGACGGAAACTATGGGAAAACGTAAAATGTTGAAAAAGGGAATATTTGGTGGTAATTGCGATGAGTGACGGAACAAAAAAGGATAATAGATTTCCTCGGAAAACAAGAGAACTGATTCGAATTATAAAGAAAGCAGATGAGGAGGACAGACTTTATGAGACGGTAATGGAAGAACTGCAGCATCCTGTCAGTATGCCTGCGTTATGGGCATGCAGGGAGTATATCGATCAGCTGCGGGATGAGGTCTGCCATCAGGACGGGATGGAAAGTTATCTGCTCCTTTCGATCAGCGCTTTAATTGCAACCATGGAGGATGAGTTAGAAAAGGCAGAACAATATCTGGCACTGCTTGGAGAGACACCGGCACATATTGATGCCGGGCAGTGTAACGGAAAAGATTATATCCGTATGGCGACAGAAATCGTTATGCCTTAT
Source organism: uncultured Lachnospiraceae bacterium (assembly GCA_958444395.1). Classification (GTDB taxonomy): domain Bacteria; phylum Bacillota; class Clostridia; order Lachnospirales; family Lachnospiraceae; genus Jutongia. Next base: position 2,618 of record CAUCOL010000239.1, on the reverse strand, counting down.
GTCAGTGATAATAAATTTTTTCATATCGCTGCGGCTTTGACGGATATGAAACTTCCTGTGAAGAATCTTACCTTATCTGCAAGTCGGCCGAGCATCTTAAATGGGTTCAGGGATTTTACCAGGTATGGAAGGAAAATAGCAGAGAACAGGACAGCACTGCAGAAAACCATACAGACTTTGTATGGAGATAAAAGTAAAGGTGTCATCGATATTGCCCTTGCAGAATGGTATTACCAGGAAAATGATCCGTTTCATGCATTGCTGCTGATCACGGGGACGATTCCATTTATGGAAAATAAGCGGGATATCCAGTGTCTGTTTGTGGCGATGGCACTGCAGATGAAGATATTACTTTTAAACGGACAGATAAAAGCGGCGGAACCGCTGGTGGCACAGATCAAAACCCAGATTGAAAAATGGGGCTGGGAAGAGCTGATGAACAGTTTAAAGGCACTGACAGCGTGGGCAGCCTGCTATGACGGAAACATGGATGTTGTTCAGGAATGGATGACGGGCAGCGCCCCGGATGAGACAAAACCCATTTACATGATGGATGTGTATGCATATCTTGTAAAGATCAGGTGCTATCTGTTTGCAGGAAAACATATGTTAGCGCTGGTGCTTGCAAAACGGATGCTTCATATATTAAAAAAATGTAACCGCTACATGGATATCTGTGAATGTCACATGATGATAGCGATCGCCTGCTATAAGGCGGACAGTATGGAGGATATGTGCGGGGAACTTGAACAGGCGATCCTGCTTGCAAAACGCTATCGCTATATCAGACTTCTTGCGGACGAAGGTGCCTACATGGAAAAAATGCTCCGTGTGTACTGTGAGAAAAAGGGTGCAGACGATTTTACGGATCAGATCTTAGAACTTTCCATGGATGTGGCAAAGAGACTTCCGGATTATATGAAGTCACCGGAGGAGTATGCGGTGGTACTGACACCGACAGAAAAAAAGGTATTAAAGCTGATGGTAGATGGACTTTCTTATGAACAGATAGGAGAAAAGCTGAACAAGAAAGTGGGAACCGTAAAGTATCACACTTCCGGGATATACCGGAAACTGGGTGTGAAAAACAGACAGCAGGCAGTGAAACGGGCTGCTCAGATTGAGTGGATGTAGGGCTGCGGAAAGGAGAGGTTTATGAGAGGAACAAAAGGAAGGAAAGTGAAGAAAAAAATAGCCATGGTTCTTGCGGCATTGATGATGATTTCGGGGATCGATGTATCGGGGGAAAACGTGGTAAAGGCGGCAGAGGAAACTACAGTAGCTGCTGTAGCAGAAAGTATGCCTCAAACGCTGACTGTAACAGAGAGCAGTGGTGACGATAAAGCAATTATCACAGAGGGCAAGTTACAGGATGATGGAATTGACAATAACGAAGCTGCAATATATCAAGGTGAAAACTGGTATTATGACAGTATAACAAATCAGCTTGTAATGAACAATGCATCCATTAAGAAGATTAAGAGTGAGAATGGTGATCTTACAGTTTTGCTATATGGTGAAAATACAATAAGCGAAAACTTTTATTTTTACATAGATGCAGAAAAGGAAAATACACTGAAAATAATGGGCTGCGATAATAAGGGAAGTCTGACAGTTACCGGTGAGATTAGTGATGGAAGTAGACTCACTACTCCATTTGGAACAATGAATCTGAATATTACAGATGCAACGATAAAGACTTCTTTGATTAATTGTAAGGGTAGTTTAGCCATAGAAAACAGTGAAGTTATCGGAAGTAGTGAGGACCGCGCAATTGATGTTGATGGTGTGACTATAACAAACAGTTATATTGAGGCAATATCTGATTCTTTTATGTCATTTGCCTATTCGGAAATTGTATGTATATCAGGTAGTCAGATTGTGATGGAAGGCGGAAAAGATGATTATGATGATAGCATTTTATATAATAATAAAACTTATAACTCTATTATCACACTGAAATGGAAAGAATCAGGTGCTACAGTTTCGAAAACAAATGTATATGGCATAGCATCATTAAAAAAAGATCTGACACTGGAAAGCACAGACAGCATCAATTTTTATGATGAGAATGCAAGAATTGCTAATATGGAGAGGTTCAGTGCCAAAGAGGGGGCTGGTGTTTTTATATATGATATAGAGCATGAGCATAATACCGATGGCGGTATTAAATATACATGGAAAAATGACAGTGAACATACGAAAGGATTAGTATGTAGAAACTGTCCGATTGCTTACGTCGCAGAAGTAACAGAAGCACATAGTCCGGATGAGAGTGGTCTCTGTGCATGCGACAAGGCATATCAGCCGGCAGTGCTTACAACAGACAAGTATGATGTGGATAAGGACGGTGTATATGATAAGGTTTACGAAATCAGCAATGCAGATCAGCTATACTGGTTTGCGAATAAGATAAATAATGAGAATTATACATCCGGCAACATAAATGCTGTTCTTACAGCGGACATTGTTGTGAATGAAAATGTTCTGAAGTCTGATGGAACATTGAATGATGGATCATTTACGGATTGGACACCGATTGGAATGTGGGCTGGTGATGATAAGTATTATTCTTACTCGGGCATCTTTGATGGACAAAACCATACGATCAGTGGATT
>CAUCOL010000238.1 GCA_958444395.1 uncultured Lachnospiraceae bacterium | reverse complement strand
TATTTTCTTCTTATTTCAAATATGGAGTGATCTTTGTGGATTCAAAGGCAGGGGCAATCTCTCTTTTAATTGATTTTGAGTGTTCCGGCATTTTGGAGATCATGGCATTCTTATCCCTTCTGGTGTTTTTTGAGGCGTATACGAAGGTGGAACGACTGGTGGTAGGTATTATCGGTACCTGTTATATTATTCTGGCCAATGCGCTCAGAATTATTTCCATCTGTGTTGTGATCTATTTCTTTGGCATGCCGGCATATCATATCGCACATGCATTTATTGGCCGTATTATTTTTTATGGCTTGTCTATTATGTTATATTTCGTGGTCTTTACGAAGACACAGATCGTGCGTCAGAGAGTAGGAGGGTTTAACTATGGGCTGGATAAGTGATTTTCTGGACTCTTTTCTGTTCTGGGCAGCATGGATCGTGATACCGGTGATGATGGAGATCATACCGTCCCTGGGAAGTGTGTTTGTGCTGATCAAGAAACACATTAAGGCGTCGCATTATGAGACGCCGCCGATTGAGCCGGAGATCTCATTGATCATCCCGGTGTATAATTCCAGGGATACTTTGGAGGCCTGCATCCGTTCCATTGATGAGAGTGATTACCCGAATGAGAGTATACGTATCTTTCTTGTCAATAACCAGGGAAAGGATGACAGCTTTGATGTCTTCTGTGCCTGCCAGAAGAAATATCCGTTATTGAAGATGCAGTGGTTGAATGCCAAGCAGGGAAAGTCGAAAGCACTGAATCTGGCATTGTTTAACAGTGAAGGAAAATATATTGTGCATATTGACAGCGATGGACTTCTTGAAAAGTCTGCATTAAAAAATATGGTGCATAAATTTGAGGGAGATCCCACGATCGAGTGTATGACCGGATCGATTCTGACAGAGCCGGCACAGATCCAGAAGTATCCATTGCTTTTTCAAAGACTGGTACGTAAAATAGAGTTTATGGAATATGCACAGGCTTTTCTGGCGGGAAGAAATTATGCGGCAGAAGCCAATGCAATCTATACCTTGTCAGGTGCTTTTTCGGCGTTTCGTAAGTCATCCGTGCTGAAGTCCCAGCTGTATAATACAGACACGATCTGTGAGGATACACAGATTACATTTCAGATGAAATATATTCAGAAGACAAAGGTGCAGATCTGTGAGAATGCGATCTTTTTTGTAGATCCGATCGAGGATATGAATAAGCTGTATACGCAGAGACAGCGTTGGCAGCGAGGCAGTCTGGAAGTTTCTCATCTTTTTTTGAAGGACAAGCTGCATGTGAAGGATATGTTTCGGAATGTCAGCATCCGAACACTTGTCTATGATCATACCTTTGCCTTTCCGCGTATGATCTGGTATCTGGCATTGATCTGTCTGATGTGCATGAACTATTCGTTTAGTATGATCGGCGTGTCGACTCTGATCCTGTATGGTCTGTATATTCTGATCGGTATTTTTTATTATATTTCAACGATCGGTTTTCTGAAAGGTTTTACTGAGCTGCGAAAGTATTATGCGAAGCAGTGGTATGTACTTCCGTTGCTTCCATTGTTTAATCTGGCAGTATTTTTCATACGTTTTGCCGGCGTGATCAACAGTATCAATACAAGCAGTGCGTGGCGTACCAAGAGTTTTACAGAAGAAAAGTCAGAGGTCAGGCAGACAATCGGAGAGGATTTTGCAGGAGTGTTTTCCTGGATACGTAAATTGAGAGGATATGTCAATGTGGAAGAGAGTAAAGAAGATACAAAACCGCAAAAAATGGGCGTTTAATTATAGGAATCTGTCAATTGCATCGATCATCCTGCTGGCAGTGATGACGTTATTTGGCGTGTATCAGATGCGGGAGTATGAAAACAGTGTGCTGGATATTTATGCAGGACAGCAGGATGCCTATGTGCAGCTGGTGCTCGATCAGATCAATCTGCAGGAGGACAGAACCGACCAGGAGATCATAGAGAATATTTTAAATTCACTGGACAGCTCCGGTCAGAAATACTGGACCCTGTCAAAGAATCAGTCGCTGTTGTTCGTAAAAGACGTTACGGAAACAAATCGCTATAAAGGATTTACGACAGCAACATATTTTGCATCGAAAAGTGCCATAAACTTCTTAAACGGATTGCAGATGAATAAGGTCATACATCAGACGATCCGTATGGACGGAAATCGTTATGTTGCTTCCGGTGTGGTATTTGAATACAATGGAGCACAGTATAAGATCAGTCTGCTGACGAATGATTCGATCATCTTAGACAGCAATGCTTTTCTGGCATCCAAGATAGCAATCTATACATTTATTGTTGTATTACTGATCCTGGCATTTCTGACTGTGATGATTCTGGGGAGCATGGTAGACACAAGGAATCAGCGGATTCAGGCGTTAAGTGACAGGATAGAGCAGCAGAACAGAGAGATTACCCGCCTGGAAGAGACGATCCGTTCGTTTGAAATGTATAATACGAGATTTAATATCTTTCAGAATCATGTGCTGAAGCCATTTGTGGAAAAATTATCGAAGCGTCATGTATTTCCGGTGACATTTGCGTTACTGTATTTTGAACTGGAACGTGATAAGAAAGATTTCCTGCAGCAGGCACAGCTTCTACTGGATGAAAAAGTGATCCGGTTTACAAAGGATAAGAAGCATCTTGTATTCTTATTTATACAATATAAGCCGGCGCAAGCACGTTCTGCTCTGCTGCGGGTTCCATCCAAGCGTATGATGATTGAGAAAATCGATTATGTGGATGAGAATACACAGCCGATCGAGGAGGTCAGCAAAGCCTTTCTTTCAGACAAAGAATAGTGTGTCGGATGAATGTGTAACACATAAATTCACTAACTGCTTTGGGGGCTGAGAGGATAGGAAACAGAAACGGGGAGGATAACATGTTATGAATACAACCTTATTTCGTGAATATAAGTTTAAATTTTACCTGAATGCAAATCATTTTATTATCATAGAGGGAAAAGAGGGGCAGATTCATCCGCATACCTGGGAGTTTATGGTCAATATCCGGATGGATAATGAAGGCTTTGTGCAATTCGACCAGTATGAAAAGGCAATTGATGCGTATTTTGAGCAGTATCAGAACAAGCTGTTAAATGAGATTAGCCCATTTGATCATGTGGTTCCGACACTGGAAAATATGTCCGATCATTTTATCTATGATATCCGGGAGATCGTGAAGAAGCTGGGCGGAATGCTGGTCAAGATGGAGAGTAGCGAAACACCGACCAGAAGTTATGTGATCAGTTTTGAAAATGATCGGAATTTTGTAAAACAGATGCAGAAAAATATGGATGATAAGATCAGTACGGTCATTGATAATATTCTGGACGGTATTGTAGAGTAACAGGCGTGTGAGAAGGAGAAACACATTGAAAAAGAAAATCAGCTACATAGAGTGTTTGCTCATATTTATCATGGTCAGTCTTCTGACTGTGGGTGTGATCTATATCAGCGGAGATTATCCGACTGGTTCCGATACAATGTGCCACATCTATAAAGGAAATGCATTGTATCAGATGATAAAGGAAGGAAACTGGTATCCGTTATATGATGATTTCTGGTATAAC
>CAUCOL010000237.1 GCA_958444395.1 uncultured Lachnospiraceae bacterium | reverse complement strand
CTGGTCAGCTCTTCGATCACGGTTGTCTGGATACCGGCTGTTATGAAGAAAGCATCAATCTTGCCGGACTCCAGCTGCTTTGCCATGTTCGTATAGTCAAGGTTGACGGTGTCGATGATCTGATCCGTCAGTCCGCTCATTTCCAGAATCTGTTTTGCATTTCGTTCGGTACCGGAGTCTTCTTCGCCGATGCAGACGGTTTTACCCTGCAGATCATCCAGCGTCTGGATCGAAGAATCGGCGCGGACAACCAGCTGGCATGCTTCCGCATAGAGGCTGGCGACGGCTTTATAGCCGCTTAAGCGGTCATTTTTAAAATCCCCTGTGCCATAGTAGGCGTCATGGATCAGGTCTGCCTGTGCGATACCAAGTTCAATGTAGTGATCCGATAAAAGACGCAGATTTGCAGCCGAACCGGCGGTTGTTTTTACTTCAAAGGACTTACCGTCCATATCCTGGGAGGCGAGCTGCGTAAGCAGCGTACCGAAGGAATAATACATGCCGCCTGGACTGGCGGCACCAAAGCGGATCACGTTTTGCTGTAGTCCACAGCTGCTCATCGTCAGCAGGGAGATACATAATAATATACTGAGTAGTTTTTTCAAAATAATCCTCATTTCTGTACACCTGTCTTGATAAAAATGCGTTGCTCCGGATGTACACGGATATGATAAAAGATTGCTGCCGGATGGCGTAAAAACACCTGTCTGTCGTATTCTATCCGGGACAATCTAAATTATTACAAATATACAATAAATCAGAGGGTGTGTCAAAAGTGAAATAACAGGAAAACAGAAGCGGCCAGAGGACTTTTGCGTGATGGAGATTGCTTTGAAGTTCGTGAAGAAATATGGTAAGATAATAGCTGTACAGAAAGAAACAGGCAACCGGATCAGAGGGTGGAACAGCGGCAGAACAATGACTGCGGTGGAGTGGCTTACACAGCTTTACTGTACCAGAACTGGGGGATTTGGAAGTATGATTTTGAAAAAAAGAATCCCGGAATCTTTTTATAAATTATTCCGGACGAAAAATATAGATGCTTATATGTCCTGTCTGATCTCGTTATATGAGGAGAATAACAGGCTTTTTTCATCTTTTGGGCTCACGGAAACAGAGGGCAAAGCGGTGATTGATGAAACAATCGTGCGTCTGCATATTCTCTGGCAGATCGATGAGCAGGAGAGAGAAGAGGAACAGGAGGATGATGCATGGGATGAGGAGCAGCTGCCGGATATGATCGCCTCTTCGTCGAAGATCCTGCGTCGGTTTATCCGCTGGGGATGGATCAACAGCAACTATGACGAGAAGATGAATGAGAATGTGCTGTCCTTTCCGGAGTATAGTCAGCTGTATATCGAGTTATTCGAGAAGATGGAGCGGGAGGATGACGGACAGGAACGGCAGAGCATTCTTTCTATTTATAGTGCATTATTTACCTATGCCCGCGAGAAGGAGAAGGATAACCGGATCCTGGAAAATGCATTGAATACTTCGCGGATCCTCAGCCAGATGCTGTCCAACATGCAGGATGGTATGCGCGGTTATTTTGAGGAGCTGGCATCCCGGACCGACTTTATCGGGATCCAGAAGGTATTGATCGACGAGATCAATAACAGCGACAGCCGTAAATATGCGATTCTGACGACATCGGATAGCTTTTATCGGTATAAAGAGAATGTAAAGGAGCTGGTCAGCCAGATCCTGCGGGACAATGAGATGCGCAAAGAACGGCTGCAGGAGCAACTGGCGGATGCCAGAGACGAGCAGGAGAAAGAGCGGACTCCGTTAGAGAGCATGGGATATCTGCAGCCGATGACTGTGTCAGCGGTCAAACGGGTAGAGGCTGCCATACGTGCCTGTGACCAGGCAGACCAGTATATTTACCGCATTGAGCGGGAATTTGACCATATCGAGACGAAGTATAATAAGCTGATCGAGCAAAAGACCGTATTTGCCAAAAGAGCACTGGCAAGGATCCACTATATCCTGCAGGAGGGGACACAGAATGCAGACAGTATGCTGCAGCTGGTGCGTCTTCTGAATGGGCAGGCATCACAGCAGGAACTGATCGAACGTCTGCAGCCGAAGGTACACCTGTCGACACAGTATGCCCTTTGGAACGAAACGTCTCTATATGTGCCGAGACAGGGAACAGAGCATGTGTTTGCGCCGGTGCAGACGATGGCAGTGCAGATGGAAGCATCCCGGATGGAGGATTTCGTACCGAAACCACTATATACGAGACAGCAGCTGCAGCAATTCTATGATGCCAATGTGCATGAGGGGCGGTTTGTAACAACGAAGGAAACAGTACAGTCACCGGAGGATCTGGAGAAGCTGCTGCTGTTATGGCAGGAGGCATCGGAGAGCCGGCGGGAAGAAGACCGGATTGAACTGGGAGAGGAAGTACAGACAGAGGATGGATTTACGTATTCGCAGCTGGCGATTCGCTCCTGATCTATCAGATAGGAAGGAAATAAAGGATAAGTATGTTTCAGTATTTAGAAGATAAGACACCGACTGAGGTAGAAAATATCAGAAAAACGATACAGGAATTATTTCGTCAGACCTGTATTCTGAAAGTGAAATGTGATCCGGAGACACAGATCCAGCGGGATAATCCGCATTATCAGATCTGTAACCGGCACAGAGAGTTTATAGCAGAGTATGTGGAGGTCATGGGCTGTGAGCTGTGTCATGATCCGCAGGAGTATATCTTTTATCTGGCGGGGGAGGGGATGCCGACCGAGCATCTGACCCTGTTAAATACCAAGATCCTGCTTCTGTTAAAGCTGATCTACCGTGACAAGATCATGGGGGAAGGGCTGCATGCCACGATGACCAATCTGCGGGAGATCCGTGAGTATGGAAAAGATGCCGGGCTGCTGACCCGCAAATTGACGCAGCAGGAATGGTATGATGCCCTGATCCGGATGAAAATACATCAGATCATCGAGATTCCGGGAGCAATCCGGAGTCTCGATGATTATACACCGATCCACATCTATCCGACGATCAATATATTCCTGCGTACGGCAGATATCAGTGAGGTTGTGCAGCAGTATATGCGCGAGCAGGAAGAGAGTAGAGAAATGGATCACGCAGATGTGGATCAGGCAATGAAAGAGAACATAAATCGTGCGGAAATGGAGAATTAAATGAAAGAGGCAAAAAAGATCATTCGAAGAATGTGTATCAGTAACTGGGGCGGCATCAGCCACAAGATGCTTACCTTTCATGAACATATCAATCTGTTCAGTGGAAAGAGCGGTTCCGGCAAATCGACGGTCATGGATGCGATCCAGGTCGTATTATATGGCAGCTTTCACCAGAGCTTTCTAAATAAAGCAGCGGATGATTCCAAAAATAAACGAAGCGTTTTAAGTTATCTGCGTGGTGCGCAGAAGGATGGTACCAGCAACCGGGAGGGGCAGGATTTCTGCTCAATTCTTTCGATTGAGATAGAGGATACAGGGCGGGGGACGTTCGCCTGTGCCGGTGTGGTATTTGAGGTGCGCCGGAATGATACGGAACTGAAGAAATATGCATTTTTCAGCCATTCGGGTTCCATCCCGGAAGACGGATATCTGAAT